>NZ_JBIIVN010000017.1:0-26781 GCF_044339385.1 Collimonas sp.
AGCATTCGACGCTTGGCTATCGTTCACCCTGCCAGTATTTAGATGACTGGCTCACTGAGCAACATCAGGAAAAACAGGCGGCATAAAAGCCACCTGTTGGAAGACGAAAAATCGAGGGAAGCTCAGTAATTCTGCTACATCGATTGCTTTTTAGAAAATTATTGTGGGTAATTGTTACCGATTTAGTGAAAACCTATATTGTTTCGCTAATATGATTCATATAAATTATTTGTTAAACCTTAGTAACACCTGTTTCAGTGCGTCCACAATTTGATTTGCCACTTAACGGTGCAGCAGGTTGATCCGGATTGCGGTTTCCGGCGGTAATTATGTGACACAGAATTCAGAGTTTAAGCAGGTCGCTGCGAGGTTCGCCGACGAAGTTGAATATTTTAAGGTGGTGGTGCATAAGAACGGTATTGATACCGGGGATACTGAGGAGACGGTGCATTCCAAATGAAGCTGTTGAAACAGCCGGGAGTGCATGCAGAAGTAATTTGAGGCGCATCGACAGATGCGCCTTTTTTATTTTATGCTACGGCATGAATATGATGTCTTCTGATAATCCCCTTAAACGCGTCGCTGGCGGCCAGTTGCTGGCACAGCACTTCTCGGCTGTTGTGGCGGTGCCGTTTGGCGCCATCGGCATTCGCACCGAAGCCGGCCTTGTGCATGAACTGGTCTATCTACCCCCGTCATTTCACGAAAAAGACGCCAGCGATGCGCTGGCGGAACGCGCGGCGCAGCAGGTTAGCCGCTATGTCGAGCAACCTGATTTCCGCTTTGATCTGCCGCTGGCACCGCTCGGCACGGCTTTTCAGCACAAGGTCTGGAGGGCGATTGCCGCGATCCCGCGTGGGCAAGTGCTCACCTATGGCCAGGTTGCCAAGCTGGTCGGGTCGGCACCGCGCGCGGTAGGCCAGGCGTGCGGCGCCAACTGGTTTCCGCTGGCGATCCCGTGCCATCGCGTCGCCGCAGCCGGCGGTATCGGCGGGTTTTCTCATCACGACGACGAAGACGGTTTCCATATCCGCGTCAAACGCTGGCTGCTGCAGCACGAAGGCGTGGTCGGCTTGTGAGCAAACCGTGTATCGATGAACCGCCAAAACCGGTGCTGAGTGCCGACAATCAAACCGCAATCGACGAATTTTGCGACAGTCTGTGGCTGGAAGACGGCCTCGCCAAGAATTCGCTGGAAGCGTATCGGCGCGATATGACCTTGTTCGCGCTGTGGTTGCAAGAGCAGCCCGAGTGCAAGTCGCTGCTGGCGATCGACGCCGCTGATCTCAACGCCTATTTTCTCGCCAGGCATGACAGCAGCAAGGCGACTTCAGCGAATCGTCGGCTGGCGGTACTGAAGCGTTTTTACCTGCTGGCCTTGCGGCAAAACGGCATCAGCACCGATCCTTGCCTGCATCTGCGCTCGGCCAGGCAGGCGCCGCGTTTCCCCAAGGTGTTATCGGAAGCCCAGGTGGAGGCGTTGCTGGCTGCGCCTGATGTCAGCACGCCGCTTGGCTTGCGTGACCGCACCATGCTAGAGCTGATGTATGCCAGCGGCTTGCGGGTGTCCGAGCTGGTGCTGTTGAAGACGATCGAGGTCGGCATGAAGGAAGGCGTGCTGCGGGTTACCGGCAAGGGTAATAAAACCAGGCTGCTGCCTTTCGGCGAGGAGGCGCGCAGCTGGATCGTGCGTTATCTGGACGCAGCGCGCGGGCAGATTCTGAACGGCCAGATGGATGATGCGCTGTTTGTCACGGCACGCGGTGGCGCGATGACGCGCCAGATGTTTTGGACTTTGATCAAAAAGTACGCATTGCGGGCGGCCATCAATGCACCGTTGTCGCCGCATACCTTGCGCCATGCGTTTGCCACCCATTTGCTTAACCATGGCGCCGATCTGCGGGTGGTGCAGTTGTTGCTGGGGCATGCCGACATTTCGACTACGCAGATTTACACCCATGTAGCCCGCGAACGCCTGAAGAAATTGCATGAAGAACACCATCCGCGCGGACGATGAAGTCTTGCATACTGCCTGAATGCGTTAAATAAATTCAATGAAAAGCATTGATGTTGTGTGATTTTTTGTCGGGGTTGATGCTGTACGTAGGCTGCAAAATCCCGTATATTTTATACTTTGATAACTTTTTCTTGCGGCCCCGACAGCTCAACTCTGTTCCGCAATGTGCGGGCTTCTCCTGTATCCTGTGCAACATCGATAAAGAGTTTATTTAAGGGGGCGCAATTGGCAAAAACGAATTTTCAATATGAAAAACGGCAAAAAGAATTAGAAAAGAAAAAGAAAAAGGAAGAAAAGCTGAAGCGTAAGCTGGAGAAAGGTACGTCCGCAGAAGTTGAATCCGCAGAGGTCGAATCCGATGAAGCGGTGAAGCCCGAGGAGCCAGGTAGCGACGCGCCAGCCCCCGACGCCCCGCAGCAACCATAAGGTGGCTTGAAAATCAGCTGCAATGCACGGGCTGGGGTGCGGATCAATGTTAATGTCACAAATCCGCAGCCTCGTTGCATAATGTCGCCGCTTCCGGTTTGACGACAATATTATTTGCATGCTCCGGTATCCATCGGTGTATTCAACTTGCCCAGTATGACAAAACACATTTCAGAGACCCCGGCCACGCAATTTCTGCGCAAGCATGGCGCGGTCTTTACCGAACATCCCTATGAGTATTAAGAACATGGCGGCACGACGGTATCGGCACGCGCATTGGGAGTCGATGAACATCATGTGGTGAAGACGCTGGTGATGCAGAACGAGGCCGCCAAGCCGTTGCTGGTTCTGATGCACGGCGACCGCAAAGTCTCAACCAAGAACCTGGCGCGGCAGATCGGTTGCAAATCGGTCGAGCCGTGCAAGCCGGAAGTGGCAAATCGCCATTCCGGCTACCTGATCGGCGGCACGTCGCCGTTCGCCACGCGCAAGGTAATGCCCATATATATAGAGGAGAGCATTCTGGCGCTGCCAAAGATTTATATTAATGGCGGTCGTCGTGGCTACCTGATCGGTCTGGCGCCGCACATCGCGCTCGATCTGCTGCAAGCGCAGCCGGTCCAATGTGCGCTGGACGAATGACTGCCCTGAACCTATCAAGAGAAAGAGACACGCATGTATACATTGTTATTCACTATCGCAGCCTACCTCATCGGTTCGGTTTCGTTTGGTATCCTCACCAGCAAGGTGTTTGGTCTGGGCGATCCCCGGACCTATGGATCGAATAATCCTGGCGCTACCAATGTGCTGAGGAGCGGTAACAAGACCGCTGCCGCGTTGACGCTGCTGGGAGACGGCTTCAAGGGCTGGCTGGCAGTCTGGCTGACGCAAAAGTTGGGGCCGCAATTCGACTTGGGCGACGGCACCGTTGCCTTGGCTGCGTTGGCAGTTTTTCTGGGCCACCTGTGGCCGGTGTTTTTCCGCTTTGCCGGCGGCAAAGGCGTGGCGACGCTGCTTGGCATCTTGATCGGCATCAATCCCTGGCTTGGATTGGCGACCATCGGCACCTGGCTGATTATCGCCTACGCGTTCCGTTATTCGTCGCTGGCGGCCTTGGTTGCCAGCGTATTCGCGCCCTTCTTTTATACCTTGCTGGAAGGGCCAGACATGATCCTGCTGGCGATTGTGGTCATGAGCGCTCTGCTGATTTACCGTCACGCTAAAAACATCGGCAATCTGCTGGCGCGCAAAGAGAGTCGCATCGGCAGCAAGAAAAATGGCGGTAAAGCGGTTTAACCTGGTTATGTTATTCAACCCGCTTCAGGTGCAAGCCGCCAATCGCAAGGCCATGTTGGCGGCGGCGATGGCTGACAACGATGCGCAGCCGTGCCGTGCGCTGAGGCTGTGAGGTGGCATCGTTAAGCGACGATAGCGACGATGATGCAGGGCTTGTCACAAAAATATCAACGGTATCAAAGGTATCGAAGAAGCGCTAACCGGCAGCGGTTAGCACTTCTTTATTTTGAGTTCCGTTATTTTTTATATTGAAATGGATATAAGTAACATCTTTATCATAACTATTTGCAACTATTGTTGCGACGCACCATAACAATAGTGCTGACATTTTTTCTATTGTTCGTATGAGGGGAGGTATCGCCACAAGATATTTTGATATTTTTACCTTGCCATGCAGCATATTTTCGCATTGTGAAAATGAATATCGCTATTTGGAAGTCGAAAAAAGTCCTGTTAGAATTTGGCACCCGTCTACAAAGTGACGTAGATGCTTGCGACCCAACCCGCTAATCCAATGTTAAATTGGACAGGCGCACAAATTCAGGAGACTCAGCATGTCAGCCCAGCTCGACCAGGTTTTGGCCCAGGCCGCCAACGATCCAGATGTCATTGAAACCCAAGAGTGGCTTGACGCGCTCGAAGCTGTCATCGAAACCGAAGGCCCTGAGCGCGCCCATTATCTGATGGAAAGAATGGTTGATCTGGCCCGTCGTCGCGGCGCCCAGATCCCGTTTTCCAGCAATACCGCATACGTTAATACTATCCCGGCCCATATGGGGGAGCATTGCCCTGGCGATCTGGAAATCGAAGAGCGCCTGCGCTCGTGGATGCGCTGGAATGCGATGGCGATGGTGGTCAAGGCCAACCGTCTTGACGGCGACCTTGGCGGCCATTTGTCCAGTTTTGCTTCGCTGGCCAACATGCTCGGCATTGGCTTTAACCATTTCTGGCATGCCCCTTCCGAAAATCACGGTGGCGACCTGTTGTACATCCAGGGCCACTCGTCGCCAGGCGTCTACGCCCGTGCTTTCCTTGAAGGTCGCCTGACCGAAGAACAACTGCTGCATTTCCGTCGCGAAGTCGACGGCAAGGGCTTGTCGTCCTACCCGCATCCGAAGCTGATGCCGGATTTCTGGCAATTCCCGACGGTCTCCATGGGCCTTGGCCCATTGATGGCGATCTACCAGGCGCGTTTCCTCAAATATCTGCACGCCCGCGGCATCGCCGATACCGCCAACCGCAAGGTCTGGGCCTTCTGCGGCGACGGCGAGATGGACGAGCCGGAGTCGATGGGGGCGATCGGCATGGCCGGTCGTGAACGTCTCGACAATCTGGTGATCGTGGTCAACTGTAACCTGCAACGCCTGGATGGCCCGGTGCGCGGTAACGGCAAGATCATCCAGGAACTGGAAAGCAATTTCCGCGGCGCCGGCTGGAACGTCGTCAAGGTTATCTGGGGCGCAGGCTGGGACGATCTGCTGGCACACGACAAGGAAGGCATCCTGCAACGCGTGATGATGGAAACCGTCGATGGCGAATATCAGAACTACAAAGCCAAGGGTGGCGCCTACGTGCGTAAGCATTTCTTCGGCAAGCATCCGAAATTGCTGGAACTGGTCAGCAAGATGTCGGACGACGACATCTTGCATCTGACCCGTGGCGGCCACGATCCACACAAGATTTACGCTGCTTTCAAGGTGGCGCAAGAACACAAGGGCCAGCCGACAGTGCTGCTGGTCAAGAGTATCAAGGGCTACGGTTTCGGTAAATCCGGCGAAGCGCGCAACACCGCGCACAATACCAAGAAGCTCGACGACGAAGCCATCAAGGCCATGCGCGACCGCTTCCAATTGCCGATTTCCGACGAGCAACTGCCAAGTGTGCCGTTCTTCAAGCCCGCCGACGATACCCCGGAAATGCAATACCTGCACGCCCGCCGCAAGGCGCTGGGCGGCTATCTGCCGCAACGGCGCCAGAAGGCTGACGAAGAGTTGATCGTGCCGGAATTGTCGGCATTCAAAGGCGCCTTAGAGCCAACCGCCGAAGGCCGTGAAATCTCCACAACCCAGGCTTACGTGCGGATCCTCAATACCTTGCTGCGCGACCCGAGCCTGGGCCCGCGCGTGGTGCCGATCATGGTCGACGAATCGCGTACTTTCGGGATGGAAGGCCTGTTCCGCCAGATCGGTATTTTCAGCCAGGTCGGTCAGTTGTATGAGCCGGTCGATAAAGACCAGGTGATGTACTACCGCGAAGACAAGGCCGGCCAGATTCTGCAAGAAGGTATCAACGAAGCCGGCGGCATGAGCTCGTGGATTGCCGCGGCGACTTCGTACTCGACCAACAACCGGGTCATGATCCCGTTCTACACTTATTACTCGATGTTCGGTTTGCAACGTATCGGCGACCTGGCATGGGCAGCCGGCGACATGCGCGCCCGCGGCTTCCTGCTGGGCGGCACTGCTGGCCGCACCACGTTGAACGGCGAAGGGTTGCAGCACGAAGACGGCCACAGCCATGTGCTGGCATCGACCATCCCTAACTGCGTGCCTTACGATCCGACCTTCTCGCACGAAGTCGCAGTGATCATGCATGACGGCCTGCGCCGCATGGTCACCAACCAGGAAGACGTGTTCTATTACCTGACGCTGATGAACGAGAACTACAGCCATCCAGGTCTGAAGGAAGGCCAGGAAGAGGGCATCATCAAGGGCTTGTATCTGCTGCAAGAAGGCGGCAAGCAGAACCAGCTGCGGGTGCAATTGCTGGGCTCGGGCACGATCCTGCGCGAAGTCATCGAAGGTGCAGCGCTGCTGGCCAGCGACTGGGGCGTCGATACCGATGTCTGGTCGGCACCGTCGTTCACATTGCTGGCCCGCGACGGTCAGGATGTCGAGCGCTGGAACATGCTGCATCCGACGGAAACGCCGCGCGTGGCGCACATCACCGAGTGCTTGCAAGGCAGCAGCGGCCCGATCGTGGTCTCTACCGACTACATGCGTACTTTCGCCGAGCAGGTGCGCGCGTTCATACCAGCTGGCCGGACATACAAAGTGCTGGGCACCGATGGTTTTGGTCGTTCCGATACACGCGCCAAACTGCGTGAGTTCTTTGAAGTTAATCGCTATTATGTCGCGGTGGCTGCATTGAAGTCGTTGGCAGACGAAGGCAAGATCAAGGCCTCGGTTGTCGCCGATGCGATTACCAAGTATGGTATCAACCCGGAGAAACCGAATCCGGTCACGCAATAACAGCAATAACCGGACGAGTAGGGTGGGCATTGCATGCCCACCCTACAAAACATATTTCCACGAATGTGAAGCATGGGGTAGTACTTCACAGCGGGCAGAATAAATGGAGCTAAGCGATGAGTATGGTGGAAGTCAAGGTCCCGGATATCGGCGACGTCAGTGAAGTTGAAGTCATTGAATTGATGGTAAAAGTCGGGGATACGGTAAAAGTTGATCAGTCGCTGATCACGGTCGAATCCGACAAAGCCAGCATGGAAATCCCGTCGAGCCACGCCGGTGTAGTCAAGGAATTCAAGATCAAGCTGGGTGACAAGGTCAAGGAAGGCACATTGGTGCTGTTACTGGAAGCCGATGCAACGGCAGCAGCGGCGCCAGCCGCAGCGGCGACACCTGCACTGGCGCCTGCACCGCCTCCTGCGACAGCCGCTCCGGCCCCTGCGCCCGCAGCAGCTCCGGCAACAGCACCTGTTGCGCCCGTTGCCGCGCCAGCATCTGCCAATAGCGCTGGCGGCATTCCGCATGCCTCGCCATCGGTTCGCAAATTTGCGCGTGAGCTGGGCGTTGATCTGAGCCGCGTTGCCGGTACCGGTATCAAGGCCCGCATCACCCATGAAGATGTGCAGCACTACGTCAAGGGCGTGATTGCCGGTTCGGCAAACACGCACGGCGCAGCGCCAGCAAGCAAGGGCAGCGGTGTTGGCCTGGATCTGCTGGCTTGGTCATCGCTGGATTTCAGCAAGCAAGGTCCGACCGAGTTGCTGCCATTGTCGCGCATCAAAAAACTCAGCGGCCCCAACCTGCATCGCAACTGGGTCATGATTCCGCACGTGACGCAGTTCGACGAAGCCGACATCACTGAGCTGGAAGAATTCCGCAAGCAAGCCAACGACAGCTTTGCCAAGGCCAAGTCGCCGGTCAAGCTGACCATGCTGGCGTTCGTCATCAAGGCCAGCGTCGCGGCGCTGAAGAAATTCCCGGCATTCAATTCCTCGCTGGATGGCAAGGGTGAAAACCTGATCCTCAAGCAGTACTACAACATCAGCTTTGCTGCCGACACGCCGAATGGCCTGGTGGTGCCGGTGATCAAAGATGCCGACAAAAAGGGTATCAGCCAGATCGCTCTGGAAATGGGCGAGTTGTCGGCGCAAGCGCGCGACGGCAAGCTGAAACCGGCCGACATGCAAGGTGCGACCTTCACGATCTCGTCGCTGGGCGGCATCGGCGGCACCGCCTTTACGCCAATCATCAATGCGCCTGAAGTTGCGATCCTGGGCTTGTCAAAAGCGTCGATGAAACCGGTCTGGGACGGCAAGCAGTTCGTACCCCGCCTGCTGATGCCGACATCGCTGTCTTACGATCACCGCGTCATCGACGGTGCGATGGGTGCGCGTTTCAGCGTCTATCTGGCTGAAGTATTGGCCGACATGCGCAAGACCTTGTTGTAATGCAGGGCGGGTAGGAAAATACCCGCGCGTATTTACGGGGCTGGACGGGTGCGGTGTGCCCGCCCACCGGTCGATGGGCATAGCGTTGGAGAGCAACTATGACTACTTGCGTCGTCGTCAAAAAAAACGGGCAGATCGCGATTGCGTCAGATTCGCTGGTGACTTTCGGCGATACGCGCTTGTCGCATGCCTATGAGGTCAACAACAAGATATTCCAGGTTGGCGAATCCTACATCACGCTGGCCGGCACTGCCGCCCACTTCCCGGTCATGCGCAAACTGCTGACCGGCATGGGAGAAGACTGCAAGCTGAATAATCGCGAGGATGTATTCGACACTTTTTCCAAGGTGCACACCATCCTCAAGGATCAATATTTCTTGAATACCAAGGAAGATGAGGACGATCCGTACGAGTCATCGCAGATCACGGTGCTGATCGCCAATCCTTATGGTATTTTCGGCGTGTATTCGTATCGCGAAGTATTCAGTTTTGATCGTTTCTGGGGCATCGGCAGCGGCCGCAATTTTGCCCTCGGCGCGATGTACGCAGTCTACGAGCAAGACATCAGCGCGCAGCGTATTGCTGAGATTGGCATTCATGCCGGCGTTGAGTTCGACAAGAGCTCTGCGACGCCGTTGCGGATTCACAGTATCGACATGAAAAGGTAGCTTGCAGGCCGTGTAGCACCGGCACCACACTAAAAATCAATTAATTTCTCGGCAGATTGAGAACGGAGCGAATGTTATGAGTATGGTTGAAGTCAAGGTCCCGGATATCGGCGACGTCAATGAAGTTGAAGTCATCGAGTTGATGGTCAAGGTGGGCGATACGATCAAGGTTGACCAATCCCTGATCACGGTCGAATCGGACAAGGCCAGCATGGAGATTCCATCGAGCCAGGCCGGCGTCGTCAAGGAAATCAAGGTCAAGGTTGGTGATAAGGTCAGCCAGGGTTCGCTGGTGCTGGTAGTGGAAGCCGCCGGCGCTGCTGCTCCAGCCGTCGCCGCACCCGACCTGTCTGCTGCGCCGGTTGCAGCAGTTGCAGCAGTTGCAGCAGCTCCAGCAGCTCCAGCAGCTCCAGCAGCAGCTCCTGCCGCTGCGGGCCTCGCCAGCACGATTGAAATCAAGGTTCCGGATATCGGCGACGTCAAGGAAGTCGATGCCATCGAGCTGATGGTCAAGGTTGGCGATACGGTCAAGCTGGATCAATCGCTGATGACGGTCGAGTCGGATAAGGCCAGCATGGAAATTCCATCGAGCCAGGCCGGTATCGTCAAGGAAGTCAAAGTCAAGGTTGGCGACAAGGTCAGCGAAGGTTCGATAGCCGTGCTGCTGGAAACCACTAGTGCCGCCGCTCCAGCCGCAGCCGCTGTTGCCGCGGCCCCTGCGCCTGCAGCAGTTTCAGCTCCAGCTCCAGCCGTCAGCGCGCCTGCCGCCGCCAGCTATGCCGGCAAGGTTGACGTCGAGTGCGATACCGTAGTCCTTGGCGCCGGTCCCGGCGGCTATACCGCAGCTTTTCGCGCTGCCGATCTGGGTCAGAGCGTCGTCATGATCGAGCGCTATCCTAGCCTCGGCGGGGTTTGCCTGAATGTCGGCTGTATTCCATCCAAGGCCTTGCTGCATGCAGCCAAGGTCATCACTGAAGCGGAAGAAATGGCGCATTTCGGCGTCAAGATGTCGGCTCCTGAAATCGATATCGATGCGCTGCGCGGCTGGAAAGAAAGCGTCACCAAGAAACTGACCGGCGGCTTGTCCGGCCTGGCCAAGGCCCGCAAAGTGCAAGTGCTGACCGGTAAGGGTGAGTTCAGCTCGCCCAACACGATTACCGTGACAACTGCGGATGGCCCGCAGGTAGTCGGCTTCAAGAATGCAATTATTGCCGCTGGCTCTTCAGTCGCTAAAATCCCTGGTTTCCCTTATGACGACCCACGTCTGATCGATTCCACCGGCGCGCTGGAACTGCGCCAGATCCCCAAGAAATTGCTGGTTATCGGCGGCGGCATCATCGGCCTGGAAATGGCTTGCGTGTATGACGCGCTGGGTTCCAAGGTGACTGTCGTCGAATTCGCCGACGGTTTGATTCCTGCGGCTGACCGCGATGTCGTCAAGCCGCTGCAAAAGCGCATCGAGAAGCGCTACGAGGCGATCCACCTGAAGACCAAGGTCACCAAACTGGAAGCCTTGAAGGAAGGGCTGCGCGCCACCTTTGAAGGGGCCGACAGCAGCGCCCCGGCAGCACCGGAACCGCAACTTTACGACATGGTATTGGTGGCCGTCGGCCGTCGCCCGAACGGCAAGGAAATCGCGGCCGAGAAGGCTGGCGTCATCGTCAATGAACGCGGTTTTATCCCGGCCAACAAGCAGCAGCGCACCAACGTGCCGCACATCTTCGCCATCGGCGACATCTGCGGCGATCCGATGCTGGCGCATAAGGCCACCAATGAAGCCAAGGTGGCGGCGGAAGTGATCGCCGGCCACAAGGTTGAATTCGATGCGATGACGATTCCGTCGGTGGCCTACACCGATCCGGAAATTGCATGGATGGGCTTGACCGAAAACGAAGCCAAGGCCAAGGGCATTCCGTTTGAGAAAGCCAATTTCCCATGGGCGGCCAGCGGCCGTGCATTGGCGATGGGCCGCGACGACGGCATGACCAAGCTGTTGTGGGATCCGAGCACCAAGCGCATCATCGGTGCCGGAATCGTTGGCGTGAATGCTGGCGAACTGTTGGCCGAAACCGTGCTGGCGATGGAGATGGGCGCGGACCTGGAAGACCTGGCGCTGACCGTCCACGCGCATCCGACCTTGTCTGAAACGCCGATGTTCGCGGCCGAGATGGGCCTGGGTACGATCACCGATCTGTTCATTCCAAAGAAGAAATAAAGAACTAAGGTGCGCACCATGCACACCATGCACACCATGCACACCATGCACACCATGCACACCATGCACACCATGCACACCATGCACACCATGCAAAAAACGCCGCTGCGATGCGAATCGGAGCGGCGTTTTTATTATTCTAAGTAAATCAGTCCAAGCGTCAGTCCAAGCGTCAGTCCAAGCGTCAGTTTAAGCATCAGTTTAAGCATCAGTTTAAGCGTCAGTTTAAGCGTCAGTTTAAGCGTCAGTTTAAGCGTCAGTTTAAGCGTCAGTTTAAGCGTCAGTTTAAGCGTCAGTTTAAGCGTCAGTCGAAGTATCTGCGCACCGCTTCAAAGCGCGTCGCATAATAACGATTGTCGAGGCGATCAATGCGCACCTTGCCGTTGGTCGACGGCGCATTGATGAAACGGCCGTCGCCAATGTAGATGCCGACATGGGAAAACGGCCGATGCATAGTGTTAAAAAATACCAGATCGCCGGGCCGCAACTGGACTTTGCTGATCGGCCGGCCTTGCCGTGCAATGTCGGCGGCGCTGCCGTTGACTCTGAGGCCGGCCGCCTGCTGGTAGACATAGCTGACCATGCCGCTGCAGTCTAGTCCAGCCTCCGGGTTCTTGCCGCCGAAGCGATAATTGGTATCGATCAGGCCGAGCGAATAGATGACGATATCGTTGCCCTTGTCGCTGATGGGCGTATTGTCGGCCGAGCCGGGGCGGACCGAGCTGACACCGCCGCAGGCGGCCAGCAACAACACGCAACAGAGAACCAGGAAATTTCTAAGTGTCATCGGCCATCCTTCGCTGCGTCGGCGCGGGTTATGTTTCCAGTTTGCTCAGCACATCCGACAGCATCGCAATCATCTGATCGATCTCAGCTGTCGTGACATTCAGCGACGGCATGAAACGCAGCAGGTTGGGGCGCGGCGAATTCAGTAGCAGGCCGACCGGGTTCAGGTCGCGTGCGATATCGACGATTTGCGGTCCGATATCCTTGCCAAGTTTCAACGCGCGCAACAAGCCTTCACCGCGCTCGCCTTCGAGTCCGTGTTTAGCAGTTAGTTTCAACAATTCGCTGCTCAGGTAGGCGCCCTTGTCCTTGACCGATTGCAGGAAGCCCGGTTCCAGCAGTGTCTTGATGACGGCTACGCCGACCGCGGTCATCAGCGGATTACCGTTGTAGGTGCCGCCTTGATCGCCGGCTTCGAAACAGGCGATCTCTTCGCGCGCCAGCAAGGCTGCCAATGGCACGCCTCCGCCGATGCCTTTGCCAAGGGTCATGATGTCCGGTTCGATGCCTGACAGTTGATAAGCGAACAGTTCGCCGGTGCGGCCCATGCCGGATTGCACTTCGTCGACAATCAACAGGATGCCGTGTTTCTTGGTCAACTCACGCAGCGCCTGCATGAATTCGCGGCTAGCCGGAATCACGCCACTTTCGCCTTGGACCGGCTCCAGCATGACCGCTACGGTCTTGTCGGTGATCAGCTTTGCGACGCTGTCGAGATCGTTAAGTTCGGCTTTGGGGAAGCCCGGTACTTGTGGCGCAAAAATGCTGTCCCAGCCCGGTTTGCCGCTGGCAGACATGGTGGCCAAGGTGCGGCCGTGGAAGCTATGGTTGAAGGTGATGATTTCAAAGCGGTGTTGACCGGCCTGATTTGGATTCTTCTTGCCCCATTTGCGCGCCAGCTTGATTGCGCCTTCGTTGGCTTCGGCGCCGCTGTTGGTGAAGAACACGCGGTCAAAGCAGGAGTTGGCGGTCAGCAGGTTGGCCAGTTCGACCGAGGGCGCGTTGTAGAAAGCTGGCGATGGATTAAGGATTTTCTTGGATTGCGCAATCAGTGCATCCTGAATGCACTGTGGCGAATGGCCCAGCGCATTAACCGCCCAGCCCTGTAAATAATCCAGGTAGCGCTTACCGGTGTGATCGCTCATCCACATGCCGTCGCCTTCCGTAAATACCAGCGGCGGGCGGTTGGTGATGTACATCAGGTCGTTGACCGGGTATTCCCTGAACTTCACGCTGTGCTCCATATCGTTACTCCAAAAAAGGGCAAAAAAAAACCACAGGCGTCGCCTGTGGCTTCGTGATCAGACAACGGTCACACGCACGGCTTACCTGGCAATGGCAATGGGCTATGGCGTCGCAACAATGTCTTGATCCTGTTCATGACGCAAATATTAGGACCTTTTGTGTGGTGCGTCAAAAAATATTTGCGGGGTTGTTGTCGTGCGTCCTCAGCGCGATTGGCGCGGCGGGCTTACTGCGCCAGATCCGCCTCCGATGTAAATGAATCGGCATAAAATTCTTCCGATGGCAGTTGACACAGGGCGACGAAATCGCGCTGCGCCGACTCCACCACAATCGGTGCGCCGCAGGCATAGACCTGGTAGGCCGACAGGTCGGGCAGGTCCTCGATGACGGCCTGATGCACGAAGCCGGTCCGGCCCTGCCAATTGTCGTCGGCCTGGGCATTTGAAATCACCGGCACGAACTTGAAGTTCGGCAGCGTCGCGACCCACTCTTCGCACAAAGCCATCATGTACAGGTCTTGCGGGCGGCGGCCTCCCCAGTAGAGGGTCATCGGCCGCTGCGATTGGTTATGCACCGCTTGCTCGACCAGCGCCTTGATCGGCGCGAAACCGGTGCCGGAGGCCAGCAACACCATCGGTTTATTTGAATTTTCACGCAGAAAGAAAGTGCCGAGCGGCCCTTCGAGGCGCAGGATGTCGCGTTCCTTCATGCTGCCGAACACATGGTCGGTGAACAGGCCGCCGGGCATGTGGCGGATATGCAGGGTCAGGTAATCGTCCTTGTATGGGGCGTTAGCCATGCTATAGCTGCGGCGTTTGCCGTCGCGCAGCATGAATTCCACATACTGGCCAGCCAGATATTGCAAGCGTTCGTTGGCGGGCAATTGCAGCGACAGCACAATCACATCGTCGGCGACCTTATCGATCTTGGCGACGCGGGGCGGCATCTTGCGCACGGGAAATTCGCCGACGCCGGCCACTTCGCGCGCTTCGATGGTGACGTCGGAATGCGGCGTAGCGCAGCAGAACAGAGCGAAACCAAGTTCTTCTTCCTTCACCGGCAGCGCTTTTTCCTGATGTGTGCCGTGGGTAATGTTGCCATCAACGAGTTTGCCTTTGCACGAACTGCAAGCGCCATTTTTGCAACCGTACGGCAGGCCGACCCCAGCGCGTATCGCCGCGTTGAGGATAGTTTCGCCTTCGTCGCAACTAAATTGGCGGCCACTTGGCTGGACAGTTATCTGGAAACTCATACAATCCTGTAATGAAAAATATTAAACAAAACCATGATGCCCAGCCTGCCCACTTTGGCAAGCCGCGCCTGTTGATTCTTGGTTGCGGCGACGTTGGGCTGCGCCTTTTGCCTTTACTGAAGCGCCATTTCCGTGTGTTCGCGGTAACCAGCCAGCCAACGCGCTGCGCTGAATTGCGCGCAGCCGGGGCGGTGCCGCTGGTGGCTGGCCTTGATCAACCAGCAACTTTGGCGCGATTGGCGCGTCTGGCACAAATCGTTGTGCATCTGGCGCCACCGCAGTCTGCGGGTGAAAAAGACCTGCGCACGCGTAACCTGGCCGCTATTTTACCCGAGCGGACCACGCTTGTTTACATCAGTACCACCGGCGTCTATGGCGACTGTGACGGTGCTTTGATTGATGAAACGCGGCTGCCGCGGCCACACAATGCCCGTGCCAAGCGCCGCATCGATGCCGAGCAGGTGTTGCGAGGATGGGCCCGGCGCCGTGCCGGCAACCTGTCGATTCTGCGGGTGCCGGGCATTTACGCAGCAAACCGCTTGCCTCTGGAGCGCTTGCATAAAGCAACGCCGGCCCTGAGCGCGGCAGACGATGTGTATACAAACCATATTCATGCCGATGATCTGGCGCAGATTATTGTGGCTGCGATCTTCCGGGCGTCGCCATTGCGTATCTACCACGCCAGCGACGACTCGCAACTGAAGATGGCCGACTATTTCGATCTGGTGGCCAACGCATTTGCGTTAGCGCCGCCGCCCAGATTGCCGCGTGCAGAGCTGGCACAGCAGGTCTCGCCGATGCTGTTGTCTTTTATGTCAGAGTCGCGCCGTTTGCACAACCAGCGCATCAAGTCGGAGCTGGGGGTGCGCTTGCGTTACCCGACTGTGCAGACGGCGTTGTCGGCGATGGCAGTGTCGGTGAATCCGGATTGAGGCGTGCTGGCATTTGTATATTCGTTTTTCGCATAAGCATAGAAGTTATAAGTTGTTGCAAGGTGGAAAGTTGGCCGATAAAGTGAAAAATAAACAAAAAATCCCCGTTAATTCGCTCATCAATTAAACCGCCCGTCGCGGACGAGCGGCGGGTCGCGATCCAACCAGACGACAGTGCTGCAAGCTACAAAGGCGTTTCTACCGCAATGAAGTTATCTTTTAAGCAAATAAATAAGCAGTTTTCCGGCTTGCCGGTCATCGACGACTTCAGTCGTGAGATCGAAGAGGGCGAGTTGGTGGCACTGGTCGGCCCGTCGGGCTGCGGCAAATCGACGCTGCTGCACTTGGCGGCCGGCTTGGCCGTACCGACTAGCGGTGCGGTATTGGCCGACGGCAAGCCTGTCAAAGGGCCGCATCCGGAACGCATGCTGATGTTCCAGGAGAACGCGTTGTATCCGTGGCTGACGCTGGAGGCTAACGTGGCGCTGGCGCTGGAACTGCAAAGGGTAGCCAAGGCCGATGCGCGCGAGCAGGCGCGCGACTGGCTGGCCAAGGTCAGTCTGCAAGGTTTTGAAGCGTATTACCCGCACCAGGTTTCCGGTGGTATGCGGCAGCGCGCGGCGCTGGCGCGTGCATTCATTACCAAGCCGAAAGTGTTACTGCTGGACGAACCGTTCGGCGCACTCGATGCGTTGACGCGCATGACTTTGCAGGATGCGCTGCGTGAGCTGATTCGGGAAGAGCGGCCGACGGTGCTGCTGGTAACGCATGATGTCGACGAAGCCCTGTTCCTGGCTGACCGCATTCTGGTGTTCAGCCCGCGCCCGGCCAAGGTGTTGCGCGAATTTAATTTGAATCACCACGAAAAGACTCACGATCTTTCCGAATTTGCCGCCGTTCGGCGGGAAATTCTTGGGCTGCTCGGGATTCATGCCGAGCAAGATGAAGTCGTAAAAAACGAAAGGGAGTTGCAGCATGAGATTCAATCTGACGCGTTTGTTACTGATTCCGGCGTTGTTGTTGTCGCTGACAGCGCAGGCGTATGCCAATGAAAAATTCAAGATCGGCTATCTGCGCGTCATGGACGATGCGCAAGCGATCGCAGCCTATGAAGGCGGTTTCTACAAGAAACAAGGGCTGGATGTAGAGCTGATTGAATTCAAGTCTGGCACCGACCTGATCAAGGCCATCGTTGGCGGTCAGCTCGACAGTGGTGTGCTGGGCTTCACCAATGCTGCGGCGTGGGCTTCCAAAGGCGCCGATCTGAAGGTGGTGGCTGGTGCTCAGCATGGTTATCACGCGCTCGTGGTGCGCGACGATAGCGGCATCAAGGATGTGGCCGGATTAAAGGGGCGCACATTGGCGTCGCAGGCCGAAGGCAGCACTGCCGATACCGTGCTCAAGGGCGTGACGCTAAAGAACGCCGGCCTCAAGGCCGACGATGTCAGCATCCTTGGCGTCAGTCCGCAAGTGGCGGTGCAGTCATTGGTCGGCAAGCGCGTCGATGCGGCATTCCTGTTCGAACCGCAGGCCAGTATTGCTAAACTGGTGGCGCCGGTCAGACAAATCTACGAAGTCGGCGAAGTCTGGCCTTTCCCGTGCATGGTAGTGATCACCTCCGGCGAAACGTTGGCGAAACGCCGCGACGCGGTGTGGAAGTCGCTGGACGCGCAACGTGAAGCAATCGATCTGCTGCAAAAAGATCTGACCGCAGCATCCAGGCTGATTGCCGCTTACTTCATTGCCGATCCAACCCTGAAGACCCTGAAGCAGGGCGACCTGCCGCGAGAAACAGTGATCCGCGATGCCATCAGGAGCCAGACTTTCAGCGCCGCGCTGACCCCAAAGGAACTGGCGCGGATGCAAGAGCTGGCTAACATCCTGCAACAGCAAGGTTCCTTGAAGACGCGTGACGGCAAGCCGTTCAACGTCAACGCGATCATCGATCTGGATTGGCAAAAGGATCGCAAGCTTTGAGCATATCGTCCCGGCGAATGCAGGGACCCAGGTTGCTGAGCAGGGTAATGAGAATGCATTCCCCGGTTCGCGGGAGTGAGGTTGGCGTTGTAGTGATCTATGCGTTCTCGTTCCGCTGTTTTTCCATATATCTTTAATCTTTAAAATACGTATTGTTTTGATTCATCTATGAGTACTCAAAGCCGGCTAGTTGGTTACCGCAAAAAACTTGCCATGTTGCTGGCTATCCTGTCGATCTTTCTGCTGTGGCAGGTAGCGGCGTGGCCTTTGCCGGATTTCCTGATGCCGGGCGTACTGCCGGTGCTGGCACGCTTGTGGCAGGAAGTGCAGACGCCGGAATTTCGCACCGGATTGTGGGGTAGCCTGACCCGGCTCGGCGGCGGTTATGCAGCGGCCATGTTGTTCGGCATCGGCTTCGGTTTGATCGGCGCGGTGCTGTTTTTTTTCCGTGAAGTATTGAAGTCGGCCATCATCATCCTGCAATCGATTCCGTCGATTGCCTGGGTGCCGCTGTTTCTGATATTGATGGGTTTCGGCAATCTGCCGATCATGGTGGTGGTCGCGCTGGCAGCATTTTTCCCGGCAGCACTGAGCGTCATGAATGCGACTGAAAGTGTGCAGCAGGTACACGTATCGGCGGCGCGCGTGATGGGCGCTTCACGTTGGGAAATGCTGAAGCGGGTTTATCTGCCGGCAGTGATGCCGGAGCTGATTACCGGCGCCCAACTGGCGTTTGGCAATGCCTGGCGCGCTCTGATTTCGGCGGAAATGCTGATTGGTTTCGGCAAGGGATTGGGGTGCACCTTGGTCTATGCCGGGGAAACCGCCGACATGGTCGGCGTGATGACCAACATCCTCGCCATCGCCATTTTGGCGGCCTTGATTGATCAGGTAATCCTGGAAAACCTCAAGCATCGGGTGTTGCGTTACCAGTACGTCTAAATCTCTTCGATGAACGCGCCGTCATTATTCTTTCGCCAAGCCATAGCATTGCTGCTGGCTAGCGCGCTGCAAATGACCGCTACCGCCGGCACGCTGGAGCAGATCCGGCTGCGCGGCAAGCTGGTGGTCGGCGTCAGCTACGTGGTGCCTGAGTACACGGCTGGCGAGAAGTATCGTACCCCCGAAAATTTTGACAGTGCCGTCGCAGTCGGGCTGGCACAGCGGCTTGGCGTCCGTCTGGTGATGCTCAAGGTGACGGCAAAAAATCGACAGCAGTTGTTGGCGCAACAGCAGGTCGACGTGCTGCTGCTGAATCTGAAGAAAGACGATGCCGATGCGTTGGCTTCGTCCGCGCGGTTGTTGCCTTCTGCCTATCAATCACGCCCAAAACTGATCATGCGCAGCGATACCGACATCAAACGCGTGGCGCAACTCAAGGGGCGCACCTTGTGCGTGGCTGCAGGTGGTGCGTATGTCGCCACACTGGCGGCACAATATGGCGCGCACGAAAAAGTGCTCGAGGCGCCGGCGGACGCGTTGCTGGCGCTCAGGACCGGCAGCTGCGACGCTACGGTCCATGACGACGCCGTGTTGAACGGCTTGCTCGAGCTGCCTGAGTGGAAGAAATTTTCCGCCAGCCTGCCGCTTGACGCCAATCCGGCCGTATTGACCTTCGCATTCAGGCTCGCAGATGCAGACCTCGGCGACTACCTGCAGCAACTATCGCGGGAATGGAGTGGCAACGGCTACTGGGCCGGCAATCGCAAAAGGTGGATCAACGATGTCGCCTTCGAAGGCTATCTGGAGCAGAACGTTCCGGATTGTCATTGGTACCTCTTGGTCAGCAGGGCCTCTTAATCACCCGGGCCTCTTAATAGACCGTTATTTGTCTCGCACGCCGCTGAATCTTCGCAGATCGCTTTTGCAAATCCGTTTGTGCTGATTACCTCACCCTCGTGATGTGTATTGTGTATATTGCAATATGTTGTGGATTGCGCCCCACAACTGTGGAATGTATTGGCTCATCGGCCCCAGGCGCTGGGCAGATAACGCTTGCTTGCTTGTGGCAAGATGCATTTCTCTGATTGAGCAAAGCCCGATGGCGCAAGAAAGAAAGCGCACCGGAAGCGGATAATTTTTAACAGGAAGCAATATGAAATCTCTTTTCCCCCTGATTGGATTTTTGCTTGTTTGCAGCAGCGCAGCCGCGCAAGTGTCTGAGGGCTCGCGCGATACATCAGGGCCATTGCCCGAAAAACAGGATCAGGTTCAGCGTCTTTATGACGGAAAAAGCACCATCACGCTAGAGATGGCGCAAAAGATGGCGAATGCGGCAGAGGCCGCGGCATCGAAAAAAATTTTTCGGATAGTCATCAGCATCGTTGATCAGCATGGCAACCTGAAGTACTTCCGCCGTATGGATGATACGAGCGCCGGTAGTATCGAGGTGTCTCAGATGAAGGCGTCGACTGCAGCCCGCTTTCCCGTATCGACAAAAACGTTGGCGGAAAGAAGCGCCAAGCTCGCGGGCAACCCTTACGGTTCCGTTCCGGGATTCCTGCTGCTTGAAGGTGGTCTGCCGATCATCACTAAAGAGGGCATGCACTTAGGAGGTATTGGCATCAGCGGCGCCACGCCAGAGCTGGACGCCAGCTTTGTGCAAGCCGGGATTGATGAATTTCTTAGTGGTCAATAAGCAGTTGAGCAGCCGCTTGATGAGGCGTGCTGATACAGGAGAGTTCCTCTGGTGGGCCTGCGTCATCAGCATGCCTTGCGCCAACAGTTTGTTTTCTTGTGCGTTGAGGGAAAATATAAATCAACCAGGAATCGGGTCATGTTGCCATCGAATCTACGGGGAAGCCGTCGTATAAAAGAATTTAATGTGGCAGCGTCCCTGCTAGGATTCGATCTGCAAGAGACTTCCCAGCGCGCACGCCCGACGATGCGTGCCGATATTAAAAAAACACTATTAAAGACAGACGAAAGGAAAAGTCATGTACGCACGGACCAAACTGATGATGGTGATGCTGGCAGCATTCCCAGCGCTCGCAATGGCGCAGGAGACACAAGTAGTAAAGATCGGTTTTAGCAGCCCCCTGACCGGTGCTCAGGCATCCGCAGGCCGCGACAACCAAGGTGGATTGGTGATGGCCATCGATAACCTGAACAGCGAGGGCTTGGTTATCGGCGGCAAGAAAATCAAGTTTGAAGCGCAAATGGAGGATGATCAGGCCGATCCGCGCTCGGGTGTCGGCGTCGCGCAAAAGCTGGTCGACCTGGGCGTCAAGGCGGTAGTTGGTCCTTACAACTCTGGTGTGACTATCCCGGCGTCGCGCGTGTATAACGATGCCGGTATCGTGATGGGCACCGTTGCCTCCAACCCGAAGGTAACTTTGCAAGGCTTCAAATCGGTATTCCGCGTAGCGGCCAGTGATAGCCAACTGGGCGGCAAGATGGCGCTGTATGCCGCCAAAGAACTGAAGATCAAGAAAGTCTCGATCATCGATGATCGCACCGCCTATGGCCAAGGGCTGGCAGAAGAATTTGCCAAAGTCGCCAAGGCTAACGGCATCCAGGTCGTCAGCAACGATTTCACCAACGACAAGGCAACCGATTTCACTGCTATCCTGACCTCCATCAAGCCGAAGAAACCGGACGCGATTTTCTACGGTGGCTATTCCCCGCAAGGCGGCCCGATGATGCGTCAGATGAAGCAACTGGGCTTAAATACGCTCATGCTCGGCGGTGACGGCATCTGTGCCCCGGAAATGGGTCGTCTCGGCGGCGATGCGATAACCGACCAGGTGTATTGCACTCAGGGCGGCGCGTTGTTGGATAAGCTGGCCTCAGGTAAAACCTTTGCCGCTGAATACCAGAAGCGTTACAACCGTCCTGCCGAAACCTACGCTGCATCGTTTTATGACGGCATGCTGCTGATCGCTCAGGCGATGAAGGAAGCCAATTCGGTGGAGCCGAAACAATATCTGCCAGCGATGGAAAAGATCCATTACAAGGGCGTGGCCGGTGTCTATGAATTTGACGCCAATCACGATTTGAAACAATCGCCAGTGACGGTATATCGTTTTAAGGGTGGTGTGCCGGAGGCGCTGACCAGCTACTAAGCATTCTCGGGCCTGGCTACGTCAAGCGTAGCCAGCCTTTTCTGCGGCCGCTCCAGGCCTCTTCGTGAAGTCAGTAGGGTTGCATTTTTTTGCCCTCGTCTTACTGTGGCAGGCGGAGCAAGTGCGATTTACGCGCGTCGCAGGCAGCACTGCCCAGCCTATGCATTTCAAAACGCAGGTCGATAATTGACCTCGTTACTTTTCACAAAAAAATCTCCATGCTAAGTTACACACGCACAATCCATACGGTCGATGCACACACCGGCGGTGAGCCGCTGCGCATCGTGATTTCCGGTTTGCCGCCAGTCCCCGGCAAGACCATCCTGGAACGCCGCAGCTGGCTCAAGGGACAGCGCGATGATCTGCATCAGTTCTTGATGAACGAGCCGCGCGGCCATGCCGATATGTACGGTGCGTATCTGTTGCCGCCGGTTACCGCGGCCGCCGATTCCGGCGTGATCTTCATCCATAACGAAGGCTACAGCGACATGTGCGGCCACGGCATCATTGCGCTGGGCAAGGTGCTGGTCGAATTGAATCACGTCGAGCGTAATGTGCCGCTGACCCGCATCGGCTTTGATACCCCGGCCGGCTTCATCGAAGCGCAGGTCGAGTGGGACGGCCAGCGCGTGGGCGATGTGACTTTCCGCAATGTACCGGCATTCATTTATCAACGCGACGTCGAAGTCGAGACGCCAAGCTTCGGCAAGACCATCGGCGACATCGTTTTCGGCGGCGCCTTCTACTACTACATGAACGCCGATCAGGCCAACCTCACGATCAAGCCGGACCAGGTGCGCAGCCTGATCCAGCTGGGTGCGGAAACCAAGCACGCGGTCAAGGCCAAGGTGCAGATCCGGCATCCGTTGGAGCCTGGGCTGGACACGCTGTACGGCACCATCATTGATGGTGCGCCGAACAATCCGGCCGCGGATCAGTCTAACGTTTGTATCTTCGCCGATCGTGAAGTCGATCGTTCACCGACCGGCACCGGTACGTCTGGTCGCGCCGCGCAATTGTTCCTGCGCGGCAAACTGGCGTTGAACCAGACGCTGGTAAATGAAAGTATCGTCGGCAGTTGTTTTCGGGTAAAGGTGATCGAGGTAGCTCAGGTTGGCGCGTTCGATGCGGCGATTACTGAAGTCACCGGCAATGCGCATATCATGGGATTTAATCAGTGGGTGCTGGAAGACAGCGATCCGTTTCCACAGGGTTTCTTCTTGCGCTGATCGTGTTGTCTGATTACGTGTGCAGCTGAGCCGAGAGAGTGCATCCCCGTGCTGCGGTGATGCTTCAACACTGTTTGGCCAATAGAGAAAAGACATGAAAATCTTTGATGCCGAAGGCACCGCTGCTGCGCTGCCTTATGCCAAACTGGTTGCGGCGCTGGTCAAGGTCGCGCAGCAACTGCGCGAAGGCGAGATCAATGTTCCGGAGCGGATGGTGGTGGAAATCGATCCTGCCAGCGTGCTGCTGTGCATGCTGGCTGTCGCCGCCGATATCGGCATGACCAAGCTGATCACCGTGCACGCCAACAATGGGCAATACCAATTTCCGGCGATTCAGGGAGAGGTAGTCGTGTTCGATTCTGCCAGCGGCCGTCGTCTGGCATTGCTGCATGGACCGACCGTCACAGCGCGCCGCACCGCAGCGGTGAGCCTGCTGGGCATTGAGGCCTTGCTGCCAGTGAAACCGCAATCAGCGTTGTTGATCGGCGCCGGCGTGCAGGCGCTTGCGCATGCCGAGGCTCTGATCGATTATTTCGGCGTCGATGTATTCTGGGTGGCCGCGCGCGATCCTCAAAAGACGCAGGCATTTTGCGAGGGCTTGCAACTGCGCCACCCGCAGATCGCGGTCAAGCCGCTGGGCACCGCTGAACTGGCCGCTGAAGCGCCACCTGTCGATGTCATGATAGCCCTCACCACTGCCCGCAGTGCGGTGATTCCTGTGCATATCGCACCCAATACGCTGGCCATCGGTGTCGGTGCATTCAAGCCCGACATGGTGGAGTTTCCCGCCGAACTGTTGCATAGCCGTACAGTAGCGGTCGATTGTCTGGCCGGTGCCAAGCATGAAGCCGGCGATCTGCTGCAGGCAAAAATCGATTGGGGCAAAGTACGCGAGTTGTCGGATTTGCTTGCGCACGGATTTGTGCAGCAACCGTTGTTGCCTGTGTATAAAACCGTCGGCCAGGCGGCGCGGGACCTGGCCGCGGCGCGGGTGGCAATCGCCTCTCTGTGATCGGTCTTGCTTAACGATTTAGAGGAGGCGCTGCAATGAAGGCCAGCGCTTCGTCATGGACTGGTCAGCGCCAAAACGACCGCTGCCGGCGCACCATATCCAAAACAGCAGCAGGCCATAGAGTACTTCCGGCAGATACAGAAACCAGTCGTACCAGTCGAGCGGGCCAAGCCCGACCGGAATTTTGTGGATGCCGTCGGTGAATGTGGCGACGGCGACGATTGCCAACAGGATCAACGCCGCCGGCCTGGTCAGCAAACCCAGGGCCAGCAGTGCGCCGAAAATAAACTCGAGCAGGGCGACGAACACTGCATTGAACTCTGGAAACGGGATGCCAGCATGCCGCATCGTCTCCAGCATGGCAGTCTGGTTGGCGGACACGAACAATTTATTGTAGCCAGAAATTGAGAAAAACAGGCCAACGTTGATGCGTGCCAGCGGTAGCGGCAGCCAATGCAGAGACTGGCGCAATCGGGAGACGCGATCAATGAAATTCATGCGGTTTCCCCTGATGAAAAATGCTGATGGCACATGCGGCACATGCGGCACATGCGGCACATGCGGCACATGCGGCACATGCGGCACATGCGGCACATGCGGCACATGCGGCACATGCGGCACATGCGGCACATGCGCGCAAGTAGCGCCGTTGCAGACTATTATCGCTGGGGATTAGTTCCGGTCCCAGGCACAAAGACAAAGGAGATGAATTTGATTCGCGGTGCGATAGCAGCCGATAGCATGAGCCTGACCGCTTTGTCGATACAGGTCTGGCTGCACACCTATGCCACTGAAGGTGTTAGCGACGCTCTGGCGCGTGAAGTATTGTCGACGTTTACGCCAGCGTACTTCCAGGCGCTGATTGATGATGCCGGTTACCGCCTGTTCGTGGACGTGCATGACGACAATTTGCTGGGCTATATCCTGCTCGACCTGGACTCGCCATGCGCCACGAACAATTATGGCGGTGTCGAGGTCGATACGCTGTATGTGCAGGAGCACTTCCATGGCCGCGGCATAGGTCGCGCGCTGCTGGATCACGCCATCGGCAATGCCGGTGAGCGGCTTTGGCTGACGGCCTGGGCCGGCAATACGCAGGCCTTGGGTTTTTACAAGGCCTACGGCTTCGCCGATCTCGGCATGACCTGGCACGAGTTTGAAGAGCAAAAATATGAGAACCGGATTCTCGCCCTTCAACCATGCTGATCGCTCACGCGCCCAGCCAAGGCAGGCCTGCCTTGCACCAGCCGTTGAGGTTCTTGCGATGGCCGTTATCGTCCTTGTCGCCTTCGAAACCCTCCAGGATATTGAAACAGTTGCGATAGCCGTACTCGGTTGCCAGTTTGGCCGCATGTTGCGAGCGCACGCCGGAACGGCAGAGAAACAACAAAGGTGCGCCTTTTTCCGCTACTTGCGCCAGTTGCGCAAGGAAATCCGGATTCTGGATACCGCCCGGATATTGCGACCATTGCACTGCCGCATGCTGCGCTTCCGCTATTGCCACCCGGCCGACCCAGTCGCGCTCGGCGTTGGTGCGCACGTCCACCAGTATTGCGGCCGGATCGGCCCGCAATAACGCCAAGGCTTCGCTCGGCGTGAGGGCGCCAGCGTAGGGCAGGTGGGCTTGCTGGCCGCGTTCCCTGGCAATGGTGAGCAGTTCATTGCTGGTCTTCATCATATTTCTCCAGAAAATTATCGTATTGCGATGTCAGGGCCTGCCCCTTTTTTAAATTGCACCAATATGAAGCATATTTTCATTGAAATCCGACAAGTGCACAAAAATGGAGATTTTGCTATTTTCCGCACCATTACGGTGAGCTGCGTTCGCGCCAATCATCATGCCTGAGGCGGTAAAATGCCCTGTTAAGTCTGTCAAGCGAGCATATTACCAGTCCAAATAAGGGCCACGCCGGAAGCGGGCGGTGGCATGGATTCTGCTATCATCACGGATTGAGTTCTGGTCATTCTGGTCATATTGGATTGCTGTCCGGTTTTAAAAGGCTTACTGCCTGTACATGATGTTACTGCGACGCTGCAAGCCGCGCGTAATAGATACTGAGCATGGCGCACAATTTAAAAACTGTAGTACTTTTTTGCAAGTACTTTCATCTTTAGGAGATTCACATGGCAATGACGGCCACAGAAGTCTTGAAAATGGCAAAAGACAACGAAGTCAAATTCGTTGATTTTCGCTTTGCTGACACCAAGGGTAAAGAACAGCACGTAACTGTTCCGGTCTCCCATTTCGATATCGATAAATTCGAGTCGGGTCATGCATTCGACGGTTCTTCTATTGCTGGCTGGAAGGGTATTGAAGCTTCCGACATGTTGCTGATGCCGGATCCAAACACCGCAAACATCGATCCGTTCATGGAAGAAACCACATTGTTCATGCAATGTGACGTTATCGAGCCATCCGACGGCAAAGGCTATGACCGCGATCCGCGCTCGATCGCCAAGCGTGCCGAAGCCTACCTGAAGTCGTCGGGGCTGGGCGACACCGCTTATTTTGGTCCAGAGCCAGAATTCTTCATTTTCGACGACGTCCGCTGGGGCGCCGACATGTCGGGCTGCTTCGTCAAGATCGGTTCCGAAGAAGCATCGTGGAGCACCGGCGCCAAGCTCGAAGGCGGCAATACCGGCCATCGTCCAACCGTCAAGGGCGGCTACTTCCCAGTGCCACCGGTCGACAGCTTCCAGGACATGCGTTCGGAAATGTGTCTGATTCTGGAGTCGCTGGGTATCCCGGTTGAAGTGCATCACCACGAAGTGGCTGGCGCCGGCCAAAATGAAATCGGCACCAAGTTCTCGACGCTGGTTGAGCGTGCCGACTGGACCCAGAACCTGAAGTACGTGGTCTGGAACGTCGCCCACACCTACGGTAAGACTGCCACTTTCATGCCTAAGCCGATCGTTGGCGATAACGGCTCCGGTATGCACGTCCACCAATCGGTATTGAAAGACGG
>NZ_JBIIVN010000163.1:0-5609 GCF_044339385.1 Collimonas sp.
GTTGCTATAGACGGTTGCTATAGACGGTTGCTATAGACGGTTGCTATAGACGGTTGCTATAGACGGTTGCTATAGACGGTTGCTATAGACGGTTGCTATGGGCGGTTGCTGTAGACGGCTGCGTAAGATGCGGAGACTCGATTGCATCCGCCCGCGACAAGTGGCAGTATGTATTGCAGCAGCGGGCAGACAACAGGAGCGCAGACATGAACACCAACAACGTGGTTGCAGACAACACCGAACACATCATCGATCTGGCAGAACAAGTCGGGCGGGCCTTGCAGACCAAGGGCTGGTTCCTGTCCACCGCAGAATCCTGCACCGGCGGCGGCGTCTCGCAAGCCATCACTGAAATCGCCGGTTCATCGGCATGGTTCGATTGCGGCTTCGTCACTTACTCCAACGCCTCCAAGACGGAATTGCTGGATATCCCGGAAGCCGAGATCGCCCAGCATGGCGCGGTGAGCGAGGAAATTGCCGCGGCGATGGCCGAAGGCGCGCTGGCCAACAGCAATGCCGACGTCACCCTCTCCACCACCGGCATCGCCGGGCCGGGCGGGGCGGTGCCGGGCAAACCGGTCGGCGCGGTGTGCTTCGGCTGGTCGGTCGGCCATCGCACCTATACCGAACGACTGGTGTTTGCCGGTGATCGCCGCGCGGTGCGTGAACAGACGGTTATCCACGCATTACAAGGGCTGTTGCGCTTCTTGAAGTAATTCGGCTGCAATGCGTTGACTGAAACCGCTCTCTCTTGATTAACCCCGGAAACGATTGATGGCGTCGCGCGTTTCACGCGCTACGCGCCCTGCTGCCTGGGCAAAGTCTTCGCCGGCAGCCTGATCCGGCTGGGCGTACAGGATCGCCCGCGACGAGTTGATCATCATGCCTTGGCCGTTGGCGGTCTTGCCCGCATTCACGGTGGCCTGGACATCACCACCCTGAGCGCCGACGCCCGGCACCAGCAGCGGCATGTCGCCGATGATGCTGCGCACTTGCGCCAGTTCCTGCGGGTAAGTCGCTCCCACCACTAAGCCGCATTGGCCGTTGGTGTTCCATTTTTCAGCCACCAGACGCGCTACGTGCTGATACAGCGGCACGCCGTCAACCGTCAGGAATTGCAGGTCAGAACCGCCGGCATTGGAAGTGCGGCACAACACGATGGCGCCGCGGTCCTTCCACTCCAGGTACGGCGCGACTGAATCGAAACCCATGTAAGGACTCACTGTTACCGCGTCGGCGCCGTAGCGCTCGAAAGCTTCGCGCGCATATTGCTCCGCGGTTGCGCCGATATCGCCGCGCTTGGCGTCCATCACGATCGGGATGTGGGCATAGGTAGTGCGCAGGTATTCGCAGATGGCCTCAAGCTGATCTTCCGCCCGTAGTGCTGAGAAATAGGCAATTTGCGGCTTGAAAGCGCAGGCGGTATCGGCAGTTGCATCTATAATTGCCTTGCAGAAATCAAATATGGCATGCGATTTCTGCTGCAAATGTGATGGTAATTTGCCAATATCCGGGTCCAGCCCGACGCACAGCAGAGAGTTATTGGTGGCCCAGGCGGCGGATAATTTGTTGATGAAAGTCACGATGAAGCCTCAATAATGCGGACCCTGCATTGTAATTCCAAATTACCCGTTCATCGTCTCACGCCGGGGATTTAACACTTGAGCGACTATCAATAGTTTGCTAACGTCCGTCACACTTGTTTCTTTTTTCAGGGGTCCCGAATGAAAATTTACTTCAAATGGCTGGCAATCGCGGTTCTCGCCGCGTTACTCAGTGCTTGCGGTTATAACGATTTCCAATCCAAGGATGAAGCCGTCAAGGCAGCCTGGGGCGAAGTCGTCAACCAATATCAGGGACGTGCCGATCTGGTGCCGAAAATCGCCCAGATCGTCAAGGCTTATGCCAGCCATGAAGAGGCGACGTTTGAAGCGGTAACCAAAGCGCGCTCGGCCGCCACCAGCTTCCAGATCACGCCGGAAGTGCTGAACGATCCGGCGGCGCTCCAGAAATTCCAGCAGGTGCAGGGGCAGTTGTCGTCGGCACTGTCGCGCCTGATGGCGGTCTCGGAAAATTATCCGCAACTGAAGGCAGACGGCTTGTACCGCGATGCACAATCGCAGTTGGAAGGCATCGAGAACCGTATCAAGGTGGCGCGCAACCGCTATATCGTCGCGGTACAGGATTACAACGTACTGGCGCGCAGCTTCCCGAGCAATCTGACTGCGATGGCAATGGGTTACAAGGTCAAACCGTCGTTCACGGTGGATAACGAAAAAGCGATCTCGACATCGCCTGACGTCGATTTCGGCGGCAAAAAATAATGTCCGCCAGCACGATGCCTGCTTTGGCCGGGTTATCTTGTTTGGCTTGTCTGGCTCGCCTGACTGCGGCCTTGGCTGGTCGGCTGGCGCTACTGGCCGCGTTGGTAGTGGCGCTGCCCGCCTTGGCGCAAACCATGCCACAGCAGGTGCCGGTGCCGCCGTTGCAATCGCATGTCACCGATCTGGCCGGCATGCTACAGCCTGAGCAGCGCGCTACGCTGGATAACGTGCTGCGCCGGTATGAAGAACGCACCGGCAGCCAGATTGCCATCCTCCTGCTGAGCAAGACCGAGCCGGAAGGTATCGAGGATTATGCGGTGCGGGTTGCCGATGCCTGGAAGCTGGGACGCAAGGGCATCGACGACGGCGTCATTTTGCTGGTCGCCAGGGACAATCCAACAGCGCTGCGGCGCTTGATGATCCTGACCGGGCGCGGTGTGCAGGGTGCGCTGACGGATGCGCAATCCAAGCGCATCCTGCAAGACATCATCGCGCCCTACTTCATCAAGAATGATTATTATGGTGGCTTGACCGCAGGCGTCTCGGCCATCATGCCGCTGCTCGACAGCGAACATTTTGCTGCGCCGCCACGCAAGGCAGCGCCGTCAGAACCCATATCCGATCTGCCGGGCGCACTGGCGCCGTTGCTATTCTTCGGCTTCATCATCCTGATCGCGATTATTTCGCGCGCACGCGGCGGCGGTGCTGGCGGTGGCGGATTGAGCGGCAACAGCGGCAACTCCGGCCGCACGCTCAACAGCAATGTCTGGGGCAATGCGGCCGGCGTCATCATCGGCAGCATCTTAAGCCAGGGTGGACGCGGTGGTGGTGGCTTCAGCGGCGGCGGAGGAGGATTCGGTGGTGGCGGCTTTTCTGGCGGCGGTGGTTTTGACGGCGGCGGCGCCTCGGGGGATTGGTAATGGGATCGACTCTACAACGCTTCTGGCGCCACCTGACGACCACCCGGCGCAGCGCACAACGCGCCTTTCCGGCGGCAACCTTGAAAGCGATCCAGCACAAGATTGCCGAAGGCGAAGTCACGCACCGGGCCGAGGTCAAGATGATCGTCGAAGGCTCGCTGAGCCTGCCGGCGGTGCTCAACGGCGTCACATCACGCAACCGCGCGCATGAACTTTTCGCCCACTATCGGCTGTGGGATACCGAAGAAAACGTCGGGGTGCTGTTGTACGTGAATCTGGCTGATCACAAAGTAGAAATCGTCGTCGACCGCGCAGTTGGGCGTGCCATCAAAAGCAGCGAATGGCAAGCCGTGTGCAACACCATGACCAAGGAATTTGCCAACGGCACCTTCCACCACAGCACCCTGGCAGCGCTGGAACAAATGAATAACTACCTAACCCAGCACTTTCCTGATCATGGCCAGAAAAAAAATGAGCTGTCGGATAAGCCGCTGGTACTATAACCCGCAGCAATTAAATTGACTCTGACCCCAATTAAAATTTATAACCCGCAGCAATTACATTGACTCTGACCTCAATTAAAATTAATTAGGGTCAGAGTCGATTTGTTTTTGGGGCAGTTAAGGCGTGCTGCTTAGCCATTCTCATATACCCATTGCAACAACCCATCCTGCGCCGCTTGTCCTTTGGCGGCGTTGGGGTCGTTGATCAAGCAGACCACTGCGTAATATTTTCCCGATGCTGCGAGCACGTAGCCGGCAATCGCGCGGACATCGTTCAGGGTGCCGGTCTTGACGTGGGCTTGTCCCGCTACGCCTTGGTCTTTGAGGCGCTTGCGCATGGTGCCGTCGTAGCCTGCCAACGGCATTGAGGAGACGAATTCCGGCATGGTCGGGGATTGGAATGCGGCCGTCATCATGCGACCCATGGTCTTGGCTGAAATGCGCTCGTTGCGCGACAGGCCGGAGCCGTTTTCGATCACCAGACCGCTGGTGTCGATGCCCTTGCTGGCCAGCCAGCTCTGGATCGCCCGCGCGCCGCGCTCTGGCGTGGCCGGCACTTTGAGGATGTCGGCGGCGATGGTCAGCAATACCTGGCGCGCCATCACGTTGTTGCTGTATTTGTTGATGTCGCGGATGACTTCCGGCAAGGTGACCGAACTCCATTCGGTGATCAGGCGGGCGCTCGGCGGCACCACGCCATTCTTGACGCTGCCGTTAAAGCTGCCGCCGAGATCAGCCCACATCTGGCGAAACACCGCGCCGAAGTATTGGGTTGAACTCATCTTGTAGGGATTGACGTACCAGGTTTTCTCGCCGCAGGAGGCCGGCAGCGTACCGGTGAAGCTGGCGCCATCGGCATCTACCGAAGCTTGCAGCTTGCCTTGCCAGTCGTCGCAGCCGCCCTTGCCTAGCCGTGGCGCGGTCACGGCAAAGCCACTCAGGGGCGGATCGATGACAACGCTGACCTGGCGCTTATCCTGATCCGGCATGAACTGGAACGTCAGTGTTTTGTAGTTCAGTAGCAAGGCATCGGGGCCGACGTTATAGGGCTTCAGCGGATCACCATCGAAGTCGGATGGGTCGTAGGCATTCTGGTCAAAGGTGCTGCGGTCGAGCAATACGTCGCCGCGGATGTCGCGGATGCCCTTGGCGCGAATCTGGCGCAGGAACAGCCAGAAATTTTCCAGCACCAGCTTGGGATCGCCGTTGCCTTTGAAGATCAGGTTGCCCTGCAAGGTGTTGCCGATCTGGTTGCCATCGGCGTAGGCCTGGGTTTTCCAGCGATAGGTCGGGCCCAGCAACTCCAACGCGGCATCGGTGGTCAGCAATTTCATGGTGGACGCCGGATTGAACGGCACACCGGCATTGGCTGCTGCCAGCACGCGACCAGTGCCGCTGACTTCCTGCACATATACGCCGACGCTTTGGGGGGCAATGCCGGCCTGCTGCAATGCCCTGCTGAACGGCGTCGGCAACGCAGATGACGGCACAGACGATAGATCCTGCGCGTTGCCAGTGGCCAGCAAAAGGAGTGACGAAACAACGAAACAAAGCGCGTAGGTTTTTTTCAAATGGGCACCGGCAAAAAAGAGATGGTGCGAGGATTATCCCACGCGATCACACCAGGCACAGATGGAAAATGAGGATGGGTATGAGAATGGCGGCAGGGAGCGCAAGTCATAACAGGTTGGCTCCGCGCATGCTGCGTGCAGCCAACCCGCCTGAAATGCTGCTTAAGTTGAGCTTCCCCCGAAATTTAGTCTTCCATAGGTAACGTAAAATCAACGATCCTTTGGAAAGACCAGCAATGAAGAAGATACCAAAACAGATGTACACGGCGGAGTTCAAGGAGCTAGCCGTGC
>NZ_JBIIVN010000018.1:0-26693 GCF_044339385.1 Collimonas sp.
AGCATTCGACGCTTGGCTATCGTTCACCCTGCCAGTATTTAGATGACTGGCTCACTGAGCAACATCAGGAAAAACAGGCGGCATAAAAGCCACCTGTTGGAAGACGAAAAATCGAGGGAAGCTCATGTCCGGATTTCCGGGTCCACTATAGGTTGACGGTTTTTTTGGAGAGCGAAGAGTCCGCAATCGAAGTCACTTACTCGAAGAACTCTTTCACCTTGTCCTTCCAGGACTTGGATTGCGGGCTATGCTTGGCACCACCTTCGCTTGTCAATTGCTCGAACTCCTGCAACAACTCCTTCTGGCGATCACTCAGCTTGACCGGGGTTTCCACCACAACGTGACAGAACAGGTCGCCCGCATAACCGGAGCGCGCACCCTTGATGCCCTTGCCGCGCAAACGGAAGGTCTTGCCAGACTGGGTGCCATCAGGGATGGTGAAAGAAGCCTTGCCGTTCAGCGTCGGCACTTCGATTTCACCGCCCAGTGCCGCTTTGGCAAACGAGATCGGCATTTCGCAATGCAGATCGTCGCCTTCGCGCTGGAACACCGCGTGCGGCTTGATGTAGATTTCCACATACAGATCACCGGTCGGGCCGCCGTTCATGCCGGGCTCACCGTTGCCGGAAGAACGAATCCGCATGCCGTCGTCAATACCGGCCGGAATCTTCACTTCCAGTGTCTTGTTGCGCTTGATACGGCCGGCACCGGCGCAAGACGGGCATGGCTCAGGAATGACCTTGCCGCTACCATGGCATTTCGGACAGGTCTGTTGGATGCTGAAGAAGCCTTGCTGCATACGCACCTGACCGTGGCCGCCGCAGGTCGGACAAGTGATTGGCTCGGTGCCGGGCTTGGCGCCTGAGCCGTGGCATGGTTCGCATTCGTCCCAGCTGGGTACACGGATAGTCGTATCGAAACCGTGCGCCGCTTGCTCCAGCGTGATTTCCAGGTTGTAGCGTAAATCGGCCCCACTATATACCTGCGGGCCACCACCGCGACCACCACCGCCGCCGAAGATATCCCCGAAGATATCGCCAAAGGCATCGGCGAATCCACCTGCCCCACCCGCACCAGCGCCACCCATGTTGGGATCAACGCCGGCATGGCCGTAACGATCGTAGGCATCCCGTTTTTGCGGGTCGGACAGCATTTCGTAGGCTTCTTTAGCCTCTTTGAACTTCTCTTCGGCACCTTTGCTATCCGGATTGCGGTCCGGATGATGCTTCATTGCGAGCTTGCGGTACGCCTTCTTGATTTCTTCATCAGAAGCATTTTTCGCTACGCCCAGTATTTCGTAAAAATCACGCTTCGCCATCTTTGTGCACCCTCTTGTTTAAGCGAAAACGCCGGGCAAAGTAATTCGCCATGTTTTAATGGCTCATCAACTCTGCCCGGCTAAATGTTTTGCAATTTAAACGTTTGATCTGATTAATTAGCGACTGAGCCGCCCCGAAAATATCATTCGCCACGCTAAGGCGGCTCCTAACGCCTATCAGGGCGGCTCTGCCCCACAATTAAATTACTTGCCCTTTACTTCTTTGAAGTCGGCGTCGACCACATCGTCTTCCTTCGACTTGGCTTCTGCACTGGCTCCTGCGGCACCGGCTTCAGCGCCACCGCCCGCTGCTTGCTGCGCCTGCATGTCGGCATACATCTTTTCGCCGAGCTTCTGCGCGGCGGTAGTCAACGCAGCTGTCTTGTTATCGATAGCCGCCTTGTCGCCGCCCTTCAATGCTTCTTCCAGTTCCTTGATCGCCGCTTCGATGCTGGCTTTTTCGCCGGCTTCCAGCTTGTCGCCGTATTCTGCCAGGGATTTCTTGGTCGAGTGGACCAATTCATCGCCTTGGTTGTGGGCTTCAGCGACTTCCTTCAGGCGCTTGTCTTCCTCAGCATTGGCCTCGGCATCACGCACCATTTTCTGGATTTCTTCTTCGGTCAAGCCAGAATTAGCCTTGATCGTGATCTTGTTTTCCTTGCCGGTCGCCTTGTCCTTGGCGCCGACGTGCAAGATGCCGTTGGCGTCAATGTCGAAGGTGACTTCGATCTGCGGCGTGCCACGCGCTGCAGGCGGGATGCCTTCCAGATTGAATTCGCCCAAGCCCTTGTTGCCTGCGGCCATTTCACGCTCGCCCTGGAAAACCTTGATGGTCACGGCTGGCTGATTGTCGTCAGCAGTCGAGAACACCTGACTGAATTTAGTCGGGATGGTGGTGTTCTTCTTGATCATCTTGGTCATCACGCCGCCCATGGTTTCGATACCCAGCGACAACGGAGTCACGTCCAGCAACAGCAAGTCCTTGCGATCGCCCGACAAGACCGAACCCTGGATCGCCGCACCAACCGCCACAGCCTCATCTGGATTGACATCCTTGCGCGGATCCTTGCCAAAGAACTCTTTGACCTTCTCCTGCACCTTAGGCATGCGGGTCATACCGCCAACCAGAATGATGTCGTCGATATCGGAAACCTTGACGCCAGCGTCCTTGATCGCGATACGGCAAGGCTCGATGGTCTTGGCGATCAGCTCTTCGACCAGCGATTCCAGCTTGGCGCGGGTGATCTTCAGGTTCAGGTGGACCGGTGCGCCGTTGGTCATAGCGATGTACGGCTCGTTGATTTCAGTTTGCTGCGACGACGACAGCTCGATCTTGGCGCGCTCGGCCGATGCCTTGATACGTTGCAGAGCAATCGCGTCCTTAGCCAGGTCGATGCCGTTGATCTTCTTGAACTCGTCCAGGATGTAGTCAATGATGCGTTGATCGAAGTCTTCACCGCCGAGGAATGTATCGCCGTTGGTAGACAACACTTCAAATTGCTTTTCGCCATCGACGTCAGCGATTTCAATGATCGACACATCGAAAGTACCGCCGCCGAGGTCGTACACGGCTATCTTACGATCGCCCTTTTCTGCCTTGTCCAGGCCGAAGGCCAGCGCCGCCGCAGTCGGCTCGTTGATGATGCGCTTGACGTCCAGACCGGCGATACGGCCGGCATCCTTGGTGGCTTGGCGCTGTGCGTCGTTGAAGTATGCTGGCACCGTGATGACGGCTTCGGTGACTTCTTCACCGAGGTAGTCTTCGGCAGTCTTCTTCATCTTGCGCAATACTTCAGCGGAGATCTGCGGCGGCGCCAGTTTTTGATCGCGGACACCGACCCATGCATCGCCGTTTTCAGCTTTGAGAATCTGGTAAGACATCAGAGCGATGTCTTTTTGCACTTCTTTTTCGTCGAACTTGCGGCCGATCAGACGCTTGGTTGCGTACAGCGTGTTCTTCGGATTGGTGACTGCCTGGCGCTTAGCCGGGGCACCAACCAGGATTTCGCCGTCTTCTTGATAAGCGATGATGGATGGCGTAGTACGCGCACCTTCGGAGTTTTCGATCACTTTAGGCTGGCCGCCTTCGATAATAGAAACGCAAGAATTGGTGGTACCCAAGTCAATGCCAATAATTTTACCCATGGTATCTATCCTTTACTGAAATCTGATTAATGTTTTGATGGTCTGAATATAAGGAGAAAAACAGCGCTTTCAAGCGCTCGCCAAGCGATTTTTTGTTATTTTCCTTGCGCAACAACAACCAGAGCCGGACGCAGCAGTCGGTCAGCAATGGTGTATCCCTTCTGCAGTACCGTCACCACGGTATTGGCATCCTGTTCAGCAGGAATGGTCGAGATTGCCTGGTGTTTCATTGGATCGAGTTTCTCCCCGACCTGCGGCGAGATTTCTAGTAAAAGGTTTTTTTCGAAAGCCGAAGAGAGTTGCTTGAGCGTCATTTCGACGCCTTCCTTCAGCGACCCGACCGGCGGCGTTTCGATTTTCAAGGCCATCTCAAGATTATCCTTCACCGGCACCAATGCTTCGGCAAAGCCTTCAATCGCAAATTTGTGGGCACGAGCGATATCCTCCTGGGCGCGACGACGGATGTTCTCGGCCTCAGCCTTGGCCCGCAGGAAAGCATCCTGCATTTCGGCGATCTTGGCTTGCGCTTCGGACAACTGGATTTCCAGTGCCGATTCGGCGACTACCGTTGCATCTTCAGCAACAACATTTTTTTCGGTTTGCGCTTGTCCGCTCTGATTTTCCATGTCTTCCATTCAAAATCTCCAACAATCAATAACTTAATCGGTATGCACAGCCAAATGAGGCTATGCCCCTACTTTTTCAAGGGTTAGAAACGACGGCCGCGCGGATTTCGGCAAAAGCGGCGCAGAAGCTATCGCCGAGACCAATTTTCAGCAACAACTTGAAACAAGATTTACCAGTTACAGGTTTGCTGCAACGCGCCATCGGAACTATGCTAAAATGGGGTATTCCGCGTCGCACGAAAACGCGTAACAAACCAAGCCAATGAAAGGGGAATATCGTGAAATTACCGTTGATTTCCGCATTTCTGGTTGTGTATATCGTGCTGGCTGCCAGCTGGATCAGTTATTCGCAACTGGTCGCGCTCTATTAATTTTTATGCTGATGTCTTGCCAAACCGGCGACATTATCATAACGACAGCCTTCTCACCTGAGCGCCCGACGACAAGCCGGGCGATGATTGCAGATGCGCGTCAACAACGTCGCGCATCTGCCTCAACATTTCTGCTTCCTGCGCCCGCATTATGATGAGCCTGCTTTGATTTGTGTTATTGGGCAGCACCAAGGCGTTCGGCGCACTGCTTGGATACATCGGCTTGCTGTTGCAGTTCAGCCCGCTCAGTACTGGTCAGATGAGTCGGCCAACCGATCATGTGCTCCTCCACCAGAGTTGCCATGGCAGAAATCCAGGCCTGGGACTGGTTCAGACAGGGGATGAAATGAAACTCCTTGCCGCCGGCCCCGAGAAAGTCTTGCTTGGCCTCGATTGCAATCTCTTCCAGAGTTTCCAGGCAATCGCTAGTGAATCCGGGACACATCACATCGACACGCTTGACACCCTGCTTAGCCATTTTTTGCAGGGTCGGGGCAGTATAGGGCTGCAGCCATTCTGCTTTGCCAAAGCGCGACTGGAAAGTCACTTGGTATTGCTCCGGTCCCAATCCCAGTTGCTGCGCCAGCAAGCGCGCTGTTTTATAGCATTCGCAATGATATGGATCGCCAAGCATCAACGTGCGCTTGGGCACGCCGTGGAAGCTCATGACCAGCTTGTCCGGCATCCCGTGCATTGCCCAATACGCCTGTACCGACTCTTTGAGGGCCTGTATATATTCATCGTGATCATGATAGTGCTTGATCAGGCGCAGTTCCGGCACGTTGCGTACTTGTGCGTAGTGGGCAAATACGGCGTCGTAGATAGAGGCCGTGGTGGTCGCGGAATATTGCGGATAGGCAGGCAGAATAAGGATGCGCTCGCACCCATCGGCCTTCAACTGATCCAGCACGTCGGCAATCGACGGACTGCCGTAACGCATCGCAAACGCCACTTTGACCTGATGGCCGCGCTGCCCGAGATAGCCACGCAGCAAAGTGGCTTGCTTGTCGGTATGGACTTTGAGCGGAGAACCTTCGTTGGTCCAGATTGACGCGTATTTGTGCGCCGACTTGCTGGAGCGGAACGGCAGAATAACCCCATGCAAAATCGCCCACCAGATCGCCCGCGGGATTTCCACCACCCGCAGATCGGACAGAAACTGCTTCAGATAACGGCGTACCGCCTTGGTAGTGGGGGCATCGGGAGTGCCCAGATTGACCAGCACTACTGCCGTTTTGGCAACGGTGCCGTGCGTGAATTGCGGTTCTTTGCGAAATGCCATGTGAGTTTCCGGGAAGTTAGAGTGCGATCAAAACCGCGATATTTTAAATGGGGGATGCGCGCCACGCACCAGTAATCAGGAGCAGGCGCCATCTCATGACGCATGACGCATGCTCTTGCAATTTGTAACGCGTGCGCCAAAGGCCAGCCCATGCTGCCGGTCATAGCGCTTCTCTTGACCGTTTAACCTGGTTGCCTGATCAGGTGGGCCAGAGGCGAATTGCGTAATTCGCCGCGCTCGAGCGCGGTTAAGGTCTTTTTCCAAGGCTTACAATGCCAACAATTCACGTGCATGCTTGCGCGTCGTTGCAGTAATTTCCAAACCGCCGAGCATACGGGCGATTTCTTCAACCCGGCTCTTGGCATCGAGGCCATCGATCGCCGACACCGTTTTGTTACCCTGGCTTTGCTTGCTAACCTGGAAGTGCTGATTGGCCTGACTCGCTACCTGCGGCAAGTGTGTCACGCACAACACCTGACGATCCTGCCCAAGCCGCTTTAGCAACCGCCCAACCACTTCCGCAACACCGCCGCCGATGCCGCTGTCGACCTCATCGAAAATCAGGGTCGGCGTTGCAGTCGAACTTGATGTGATCACCGAAATCGCCAGCGCAATCCGCGCCAGTTCACCACCGGATGCGACTTTCGCCAAGGCACGAGGTGCCACGCCGGCATGGCCGGCGACCAGGAATTCGACTTGCTCAACCCCATAACTGGCCGGCTCGCACGGATTCAGCGCCACCGCAAAACGACCGCCGCTCATACTCAGATCCTGCATAGCCGCCGTCACCGCGGCACTCAGCGCGCCAGCAGCCTTAGAGCGCGCCTTCGACAGCTTTTGCGCAAGCGTCAAATGGGCCGATTTCAATTTTTCTTCTTGCGCCCGCATGGCATCGAGATCGCTGGTGTTAGCCAGTTGCCGTAATTGTATCGACAACGATTCCAGCTCCTGCGGCAGTTCGTCCGGCGCCAGACGGAATTTACGGCCGGCTAAGTGAATCGCCTCCATCCGAGTTTCCACTTGGTGCAGGCGCGCCGGATCGAGCTCGACCCGGCTCAGGTAATCGTTAAGCGCGTAGACCGCTTCCTGCAACTGAATGCGCGCCGGCTCCAGCGCTTCCAGTACCGGCTTCAAGCTGCTGTCGACATCGACCAGCTTGCCAATTTTCTGATTCAGCGCCGACAACTGCGATAGCATCGGCGGCGTGTCGTCTGCATCGTTGTCGGAAATCACGTTGAGCGCCTCCTGCGCGCCCTCGATCAGGCTGGCGGCATGCGACAGTCGGCTGTGTTCGTTGGTAATCTCGTCCCATTCACCGGGCTTGACTGCCAGCTTTTCCAGCTCGCCGACCTGCCATTCAAGCCGTTCACGTTCGAGCAACACATTCTTGGCATTGATTTCGAACTCCTCGCGCTGGCGCGCCAGCGAACGCCAGCTTTTGAAGGCAGCAGCCACCGCCAGCAAGTCGTCCTGCAAACCGGCCTGGCCATCCAGCAGCATCCGTTGCGCATCGCTCTTCAACAGCGACTGGTGCGCATGCTGGCCGTGAATGTCGACCAGCATCTCGCCCAGTTCGCGCAACTGCCCGGCGGTCGCTGCCACGCCGTTGATGAACGCCTTGGAGCGGCCGGCATTGTCAATCACCCGCCGCATCAGGATGACACGCTCGTCGCCACTGAATTCATTGCGCTGCAACCAGGCGTCGACCTGATCTTCAGTGCCGTGACCGAGCGCGAATTCCGCGATCACATCAGCCTTGGCGGCACCTTCGCGCACCACGCTGGCATCAGCGCGGCCGCCCAGCGCCAGCGCCAGCGCATCAATCAGGATCGATTTGCCGGCGCCGGTTTCGCCGGTAAAAACGGTAAAGCCGGCGGCGAACTCAAGCTCAATGGCATCGACAATGACAAAATCGCGGATGGAAAGTGTGCGCAGCATGGGAGTCTGAGAATGGCTTAAAAAATGGGGATGTGAATTGAGAGTAAAACAAGAAGACGCCCAACGGCGACGTTCTTATTAACATGCATCAATGGTTATGTGCGATTGGCCTAATCTTTATTCAAACAAATTCAAACAAATTTAATCAGCAATAATTTACTTCAGCTTTCCTTCTGCCGAAGGATGCTCGTTCCAGTGCAATTTTTGCCGCAAGGTGTCGTAATAGCTCCAGCCGGCCGGATGCAGGAAAGTAATCGTATGCTCGGAGCGCCGCACAAGTATGCGATCACCGTGCTGCAGGCTGGCCAGCGATTGCATATCAAAATTGACGCTGACATCGCGGCCGTTGACGATTTCAATCACGATTTCGCTGCTGTCGGGAATCACGATCGGCCGGTTCGACAACGCATGCGGTGCAATCGGCACCAACACCATGCCGCCCAACGACGGATGCAACAACGGGCCGCCAGCCGACAACGCGTACGCAGTGGAGCCGGTCGGGGTTGCGACGATCAGGCCGTCGGAGCGCTGGTTGTACATGAAGCGGCCATCCACCTCGACCATGAGCTCCACCATGCCAGAAGCAGCGCCGCGCGACACCACCACATCGTTGAACGCCAGCGCGCTGAAAATCTGCTGATCGTCACGCATCACCGCTGCCTGCAACAGACTGCGACGTTCCGATTCAACCATACCGTCGAGCATATCGGCCAGCACCGGCAGCATCCGTTCCAGCGAAATATCGGTAATGAATCCGAGCCGGCCCTGATTAATGCCGATCAACGGTACCTCGTAGGGCGCCAACTGCCGAGCGATACCCAGCATGGTACCGTCGCCGCCGACAATAATGGCGGCATCGGCCCGCTCGCCGATCTGCGCCGGCGTCATCGCCGGTATGCTGTCCATGTCAACATTCTGTGCAGTCTCGGCTTCGAGCACCACATGATGACCGCGACTTTGTAAAAACCCGATGATTTCGGTCAACGAGTCGGCAATGCCGGCGGCAAAGTACTTGCCGACAACCGCGATGGTTTTTGGCGAAGGGTCCGACAAATTCTGCTGAGAAGGTAATTTTATAGGCCGCATGCTGGCGATTAGACCATAATTTAGGCTTGCCATGAAGGATACGCACATGCCCCGCCCGAATAATTCACCGGCTCTGTCCGGCAAACCGCCTGCCATCAAGGCGGTCCTGTTCGACCTCGACGATACGCTTTGGCCGATCGCCACGGTTATGGCGCGCGCCGAACAATTGTTGTTTGACTGGCTAGCCGGCAATGCACCAGCCGTCGCTCGCCATTGCAGTATCGACAGCCTGCGCCAACGACGCATGGAACTTGCTGCTGCCAACCCTCTTTTTAGAATCGGCCTGTGGAAATTGCGTCACGCAGCACTGACCGCAGCATTTGACAGCGTCGGTGAGGACACGCGCAAGGTGGATGCTGCAATGGCGGTATTTTCAGCAGCGCGCCACGCCGTCACGCCATTCGCCGATGTACAGCCAGCGCTGGCGCGGCTACAGCGGCAGGTGCTGTTAGGCACGGTGTCGAACGGTTTCGCCGATCTCGGCAAGATTGGTCTGGCGCAGTATTTCCAGACCTCGATCGCCGCCCGCAGCTTCGGTCGGGCCAAGCCCGATCCGGCGATTTTTCATGCTGCCTGCGCCGCTTTGCAAGTCGCCCCCGAGGAAACCGTCTACGCCGGCGACGATCCGCTGCTAGATGTCGCCGGGGCCCAGCAAGCAGGGCTGCAGGCGGTGTGGATCAACCGTTTTAGCCGGGTACTGCCTGACGGCATCACAGCACAAGCCAGCTTTACCAACCTGGAACAGCTGGAGGCATGGCTGCAGCAAACCAGGGCTGACAGCAAAAACAGTGTATAAGTGCATCCATAAGCGATTGGCAAGCTAGCTTATGGCGTTCTATCATTTCCCGAGCACCACACTGCCCGTTGGTACACTAAAATACTGATATGCAACTAGATACCCGCGCCCAAACCCTGCTAAAAGCCCTGGTCGAACGATATATCGCCGACGGCCAGCCTGTGGGCTCGCGCGCCCTGTCCAAAATTTCAGGCCTGGAACTGTCGCCAGCGACCATCCGCAACATCATGGCCGACCTAGAAGAGATGGGTTTCGTCGCCAGCCCCCATACCTCTGCCGGACGGGTGCCGACACCGCGCGGCTACCGCATGTTCGTCGATACCTTGCTGACGGTCGAGCCGATCGACGAAACCGCGCTGGAATCACAAATGCAGACGCGCCTGCAACCGAATTCGCAACAGAAAATCATTACCAATGCGGCTCAGGTACTATCCTCGCTGTCGCACTTTGCCGGCGTGGTGTTGACGCCTCGACGCGAATCGATATTCCAACAGATCGAATTCCTGCGTTTGTCGGAAAAGCGCATCCTGCTGGTGATCGTCAGTCCCAGCGGCGATGTCCAGAACCGCCTGCTGCTCACTGATGTCGATTACAGTCCGGCGCAATTGGTGCAAGCGGCCAATTACATCAACCAGCATTACGGCGGCCTCAGCATCGACGATGTTCGCTTGCGCCTGCAGGGCGAATTACGCAAACTGCGCGACGATATGACCTGGCTGATGCAAGCCGCAGTTGAAGCCGGCAGCGACGCCATGACCGACAACAGCGACGAAGTGGTGATTTCCGGCGAACGCAACCTGCTTAGCGTGACCGACCTGTCCTCCAACATGGATTCGCTGCGCAAGCTGTTCGATATGTTTGAGCAAAAGACCAGCCTGATGCAGTTGCTTGAGATTTCCGGCAAAGCCACCGGCGTGCAGATTTTCATCGGCGGCGAGTCGCAACTGGTGCCGATGAATGAAATGAGCGTAGTCACCGCGCCATATGAAGTCAACGGCAAAGTCGTCGGCACACTGGGCGTAATCGGTCCCACCCGCATGGCTTACGAGCGGGTGATTCCCATTGTCAATATCACTGCGAAACTATTGTCAAACGCACTGAGCCACAGTTAGTGACAGTCGTTTAATGAAACAAGGTTGGCGCAGAAACCGCGCCGCGATAAACCCGCTGGCGCAGAGTCAGATAGAGATGGCAGGCGCGCTCAGGCCTTTTTCTTGCGGCAATCCCGGCAACGCCCGTAGAGTGCCAAAGCGTGGTCGGTAATGTCGAAACCATGCTCCTTGGCTACGATTTTCTGGCGTTTTTCAATTTCTTCGTCGTAAAACTCTTCGACCAGACCGCAATCCAGGCAAACCAGATGGTCGTGGTGCGAGCCTTCGTTAAGCTCGAACACGGCCTTGCCGGTTTCAAAGTGATTGCGCTGCAGCAGTCCGGCTTGCTCGAATTGGGTCAATACCCGATAGACAGTTGCCAGACCGACATCGAGATTGTCTTTTAGCAAAATTTTATATACGTCTTCAGCGCTCAGATGGCGCACTTCACTATTCTGGAAAATCTCCAGGATTTTCAGTCGTGGTAATGTGGCTTTGAGGCCGCTGGCTTTCAGTTCAGATGGATTGTTCGGCATGTTTTGGCCACAAATGGATGATCTGCTTTATCATATAGCGTTTTAGCACAGTTGCTCAATCAATTGAGATCCTTATGCGAATGTTGCTCTCCCCCGCTCGTACCTCCGCTTTGACAGTTGCAGTTGTCTTGATGGCCGCCTTGGCCGGCTGCGCCTCGAAAAACCCTTTGATCGACAGCTCTGCGGCCAACTCCGGTACGGCCGCCGGTGGCGACGCTGCTTTGGCGGCAACACCTGTCAGCACAGACGATGGCAGCGGCGTCCAAACCGTCAAGCACCGCCGCTTCCTGGGCATTTTCTCGCCATATCGCATCGATATCCAGCAAGGAAACTTTGTTTCCAAAGAAATGCTGGCACAGGTTAAAGAAGGCATGACCCGTGACCAAGTACGCTTTGCGTTGGGGACGCCGCTGCTGACGGACATTTTCCATGCGGATCGCTGGGATTACGTGTTCCGCCTGCAAAAAGGCAATGGCGAAATCACCTCCAGTAAAGTGACCGCATTCTTCAATGGCAATCTGCTAAGCCGGATCGAAGGTGGCAATCTGCCGACCGAGGCTGACTACCTGGCGCGGATTTCCGGCGGCGCTGCGGAAGCCAAGAAGAGCGTCAAGAATGTCGAGATTGCCCCGGCGGTGCCGGCAGCGCCCACACCTTCGAAAAACTGATTGGTTGTTGTGGTTTGCGCGACAGAATTCAGACATCGCTACAGTGCGGTGGGTCTGACTGCCCGCAATGCACTGGCAAGCTAGCAGACTAAAAGACTCAATAAACGTACAGATCGTCAATTTAATAATGACTCAGATGAAAATTGCCGTTGCAGGTGCTTCGGGGCGCATGGGGCGCATGCTGGTGGAAGCCATACAGAACGCCGATGATGCAGTGCTGACCGGTGCGCTCGGCGTGCCGGACGCACCCGAGCTGGGTAGCGATGCCGCCGCGTTTCTCGGCCAGCCGGCCAACGTCCTGATCGAATCCGACCTGGCCAAAGGCCTGGCCGATGCCGCCTACCTGATCGATTTCACGCGCCCGGAAGGAACGCTGAAGCATCTTCAATACTGTGCTGCCCACGGCATCAAGATGATCATCGGCACCACTGGTTTCGACGACGCCGGCAAGGCGGCGATTGCCGCTGCGGCCCAAAAAACTGTGATTGTGTTTGCGCCCAACATGAGTGTCGGCGTCAACGTTACGATGAAGCTGCTGGAGCTTGCCGCCAAGAGTTTCTCGCACGGTTACGATATCGAAATCATTGAAGCGCATCACCGCCACAAGGTCGATGCGCCATCCGGTACGGCCTTAATGATGGGCGAAGTCATTGCCAACGCGCAGGGCCGCAAGCTCGACGATGTGGCGGTCTACGCGCGCGAAGGCGTGACCGACGAACGCGACCCCTCATCGATCGGCTTTGCCGCTATTCGCGGCGGCGATATCGTCGGCGATCACACCGTCCTGTTTGCCGGCATCGGCGAACGGATTGAAATCACGCACAAGTCCTCCAGCCGCGTCACTTACGCTCACGGCAGTCTGCACGCGGCGCGGTTCCTGCGCGACAAGAGCAGCGGCTTGTTCGACATGCAGGATGTGCTGGGCTTGCGCTGAAATGCCGATGAACCTGAAGCGGCACAATTGACTCAAAGCGCGTGCGGACAGGCGCCAGCAAGTAGCTTGCCGCACGCTGATGCTGGTTTTGCAATGAACACTTTTCTCGGATCGACGACATGGATCAATCTCTCGGGCTGGCGCGCTATTGGGCGCAAACTGACGCGGTTTCTCACTCGGTAGCTTACGTGCTGGTGCTGATGTCAATAGTCAGCTGGTTTTATATCCTGTCCAAAACCTGGAGTTCCTGGCGAATTCGCCGCAGCGCGGCGGCGCTCGACGATTTCTGGCAAGCCTCGACGCTGGAAGTTGCAATCGCCGGCATCAAGCCTTTCGATACTGAAAATGTGTATTCGCCACTGGCCAGCCAGGCCGCCGATGCGGCCTCCATCAAGCCGCCCGCCCCCGGCACAGCGGCGGCATCGCTGAATGCAGCATCCGATCCGGGAGAACTGATCACGCGTACGCTGCGCCGCGAAATCAACCGCGTTTCCTCGCGCCTGGAAAGCGGCCTGACCCTGCTGGCATCGGTAGGCTCGACCGCACCGTTCGTCGGTTTGTTCGGTACAGTCTGGGGCATTTATCATGCGCTGGAAGCAGTTTCCAGCAGTGGCACCATTCAAATCGATAAAGTGGCAGGTCCGGTGGGCGAGGCGCTGATCATGACGGCGCTGGGCTTGGTGGTGGCGATCCCTGCGGTGCTGGCGTATAACGCCTTCACCCGGGTTAACCGGATCACACTGGCCGAGCTCGACGCCTTTGCACACGACCTGCACGCCTACCTGACAACCGGTAGCCGGGTCGGCAAGTAACATTTGCCCATCCGCAAATAGCGACTAACAGGAGCACACCATGGCTTTCGGCGGTTTCAACGATAATCAGAACCAGGCACCAATGGCGGATATCAACATCACGCCGATGGTTGACGTCATGCTGGTGCTGCTGGTGATATTCATCATCACTGCGCCACTCTTCACACACGCGATCAAAGTCGATCTGCCGACAGCGCAATCGGCACCGGCACCGGAAAAGCCAGAGATGATATCGCTAGCCATCGATCGCGCCGGCAAGATGTTCTGGAACGACCAGCCGGTGCAAGAAGGCGAACTCGCAAGCCGCCTGATGGACGCAGCCCAGCGCCAGCCGCAACCTGAATTGCAATTACGCGCCGACAAGGACACGCGCTACGAAATCCTGGCGCAAGTGATGTCGCTGGCGCAAAACAACGGCTTGAGCAAGATTGGCTTTGTTACCGTTCCCGGTAAAGGCGCCGGGGTCAAATAACTCTCGGGTGGAGTCATTCGCCCGCCCTTCCGCAATCCGATTACATCTCCGCCGATTTTTCTGCAGATCGCGGTAACAGCATCTCGCGCGCCCGATCTGACTCCATACGCGCGCCGTCCTGGCACGCGAAAACATTCCTGCACGGAAATTTAATAATTTCAACAGCGCGCGTCGCTCTATATATTTGAATGTAACCTTGTGTTTTAATATGTATCCCTATATTTCACTGTGGAATGATACGCAAAATCATTATCGGGCGGCTTAAGACAGCTCTCCCAGCCCACTAAACACGCTTACGTTTGTCCGAATACATGACGCTGTCTTCCTACAATCAACTGCTTTGGTCGTCATTCAATGCACCGGCGGGTTTCATCGGTATTCCTTTCTTGCTTGCCCTGGCGATTGCCGAGTGGGGCGTGTACCTGGCACCAACTAGCCTGGTGGCACTGTGGATTGGCGGCAACAAAACAGCCCGAGCAGCATCCGTCAGAGCAGTTCTGACCACTGCCTGCGCGGTGTTGGTAAGCAAGATAATTACCCTGCTGTGGAGCGCATTGACCCCGGTTGCCGAAAACAGCTCGTTGCAACAGGTACCAAGCCGACACTACCTCTCGCCCAGCATTACCATCGCGATGATCCTGACCACCGGGCTTACCCTCTGGACTGCCAGGACCATCAAGATCAAATGGATCGGCATCTTGCTCATTGGGCTATCGCTGGCGGTGAGCTGGGCCACGATTTTCCTTGGCATGCAATATCCGCTCGACATCTTCGGTGCTGGCCTGGTATCGCTGGCAATCATGCTGACCATGAACTCCAGATACGGCGTCGCCATGAGCCATCGGCTGCTGCGCTTCGCCCGAGAGCACTTGGGCAAGCTGGCGTTATTAAAGGAAATCAGCCATCTTTCGTACCTGTCGCCTGCCAGAGTTGGCTACGGCAACAATGGCACGCGCATCACGCTGCACAGTTGCCTGGCACATTCGTCTCCGGGGCCGTCGTATTTCGCCAAACAGCTCAAACTCAGCCTGCGGACGGTGCTGCATTATCGCCAGACCCGGCGCTGGCTGGCTTATTGGAATGCCAGCTAGAAATGGGGGCAACGCGCCGTGCGGACGGCGAATACGAGCTCCCTTGCAACACCATTGCCGTGACCGATCTTCAGCAGATCCCCTCCCACAAGCGCTCGGAAGCCAGAAAACGCATGGAACTGATCGACCGCGCCGTTCAAGCCACGCTGGCTGGTTTTACAGCTACACCCAGCGACGCCTTAACCGCCCGCCCCCCACTCACGCGACGCCTTAACCGCCCGCCCCCCACTCACGCGACGCCACAAGTGCTATACGCTAAAGCGGCATCCGAACCAGTATAATCACCGGTTCAGGGTCATTATTTAATGATCCGGCAAGTTCCCATTCCGCTTCGCCTCAGGAACGATCAGGCTGCGCCAGTTGGTCGCGGCTGGCGCATGCTATATTGCCACAACCCGGCGCTTGGCTCGTCTGGTCAGACTGATACAGCGAACGGAATAACATTCACCTTTTAGCCTCATCCCGTCATGCAAGAAAAATACAGCCCAACCGAAGTCGAAAAATCTGCGCAAGACCACTGGCAAGCGATAGACGCCTACAAAGCGGTCGAGCACACCACGGACAAGAACGGCCAGGAGAAAAAGAAATTCTACGCCTGCTCGATGCTGCCCTACCCTTCGGGCAAGCTGCACATGGGCCATGTGCGCAACTACACCATCAACGACGTGATGTACCGTTATCTGCGGATGAATGGCTATAACGTGCTGATGCCGATGGGCTGGGACGCGTTCGGCATGCCGGCGGAAAACGCTGCGATGGCCAACGGTGCGCCGCCTGCGCAATGGACTTACGCCAATATCGCCCATATGAAAAAACAGTTCAAGGCGATGGGCCTGGCGATTGACTGGTCGCGTGAAATGACCGCCTGCACGCCGCAATACTATAAGTGGAACCAGTGGATGTTTCTGAAGATGCTGGAAAAAGGCATCATCTACAAGAAGACCGGCACCGTGAACTGGGATCCGATCGACCAGACCGTACTGGCCAACGAGCAAGTAGTCGATGGCCGCGGCTGGCGTTCCGGCGCGCTGATCGAAAAGCGCGAAATCCCGATGTACTACGCCAAGATCACCGACTACGCGGAAGAATTGCTGGAACACGTCGAAACCAAGCTGCCGGGCTGGCCAGAACGAGTGCGCCTGATGCAAGCCAACTGGATCGGCAAATCGACCGGCGTGCGCTTTGCCTTCCCCCACAAGATCGAAGAAAACGGTCAGTTGATCCAGGACGGCAAGTTGTGGGTATTCACCACCCGCGCCGACACCATCAAGGGCGTGACCTTCTGCGTAGTAGCGCCGGAACATGCGCTGGCCACTTTTGCCGCCAAGAGCAATCCGGAGCTGGCTGAATTCATCGCCGAATGCGAAAAGGGCAGCGTCATCGACGCCGATATGGCGACGATGGAAAAGAAAGGCATACCAACCGGTCTGTACGTGTCACACCCATTGACCGGCCAGCAGATCGAAGTATGGGTCGGCAACTACGTGCTGATCACCTACGGCGACGGCGCCGTGATGGGCGTACCGGCACACGATGAGCGCGACTTCGCTTTCGCCCAGAAATACGTGCTACCGATCCGTCCTGTCATCGCCATCGAAGGCAAGACCTATTCCGACGCAAACTGGCACGACTGGTATGCCGACAAGGAAAACGGCGTCTGCGTCGATTCCGGCAAGTACGACGGCCTCAACTACCAACAAGCGGTTGATGCAGTCGCTGCGGATCTGGCCGCGCATGGTCTGGGCGAAAAGAAAATCACCTATCGCCTGCGCGACTGGGGTATTTCACGCCAGCGTTACTGGGGCACGCCTATCCCGATCATCCATTGCGGCGATTGCGGCGACGTCCCGGTTCCGGAAAAAGATCTGCCGGTCATCCTGCCGGAAGACTGTGTGCCGGACGGCAGCGGTAATCCGCTCAACAAGCATGAAAAATTCCTGCGCGTCGATTGTCCCAAATGCGGCAAACCGGCGCGCCGCGAAACCGATACGATGGATACCTTCGTCGATTCATCCTGGTATTACATGCGTTATTGTTCGCCAAACAATAACGAAAGCATGGTCGATTCGCGCAACGATTACTGGATGCCGATGGACCAGTACATCGGCGGCATTGAGCATGCGGTACTGCACTTGCTGTACGCGCGTTTCTGGACCAAGGTCATGCGCGACTTCGGCCTGGTCAAGTACGACGAGCCGTTCACCAACCTGCTGACGCAAGGGATGGTGCTCAACGAAACCTATTTCCGCGAAGACGCCAGTGGCAAGAAGACTTGGTTCAATCCGGAAGATGTCGAGCTGACCTTCGACGACAAGGGACGGCCGTTGACAGCGACGCTGAGATCGGATGGCCAGCCGGTCGAAATCGGCGGCACCGAAAAGATGTCGAAATCCAAGAACAACGGTATCGATCCGCAAGCACAGATCGACCAGTACGGTGCCGACACGGCGCGTCTGTTCACCATGTTCGCCGCGCCGCCGGAGCAAACCCTGGAATGGTCAGGCACCGGCGTCGAAGGCGCGAATCGCTTCCTGCGCCGGGTCTGGTCGTTCGGCTATGCGCACAAGGCCAGCATCACGCCAACCGTCAATCCCGATTTTTCCGGTTTGAACGATGCACATAAAGCCCTGCGCCGCGAAGTGCACAAGATCCTGCAACAAGCCGATCACGATTTGAAACGGATCCAGTACAACACGGTCGTATCGGCCTGCATGAAAATGCTCAACACGCTCGATGGCGCCAAGCTCGACCAGTCGCCGGCCAGCAATGCGGTGCTGACCGAGGGGTTGTCGATTTTCCTGCGCGTGCTCAACCCGGTGGCGCCGCACATCACCCACGCCCTGTGGCAGGAACTCGGCTTCGCGGCAGTGCATGGCGATCTGCTCGATGCCGATTGGCCACAGGTGGACGCCAAGGCGCTGGAACAGAGCGAAATCGAGATGATGATCCAGATCAACGGCAAGCTGCGCGGCAGCATCACGGTTGCCAAGGATGCGGACAAGGCCAGCATTGAAGCAGCTGCGTTGGCTAACGAGAACGTACAGAAGTATCTCGACGGCGCGCCGAAGAAAATCATCGTGGTGCCCGGCAAGCTGGTCAATATCGTCGCCTGACTCGCGGTGCGGCCGGACTAACCAGTCCGGCTTTCAATCTTGAAACAAGGAATGCCAGAATGCTGAATAGAATGTCTCCCGGAATGCCTGCTGCACATCGTTCATGGCTGTCCTGGCCGCTACTGCTGCTCACGGCAGCGCTGCTATCGGCCTGCGGCTTCCATCTGCGCACCTCGGCCAACCTGCCCTTCAAGTCGATCTATATGACGTTCACCCCCAACTCGCCGCTCGGCGTGGAATTGCGACGTAACATACTGGCCAGCGGTAATACGGTTGTACTGCCGACGGAAAAAGACGCCGAGGCGACCTTGCAAGTATTGGGAGAAACCCGCGAGAAAGTGGTTCTGATCCTCAACAGCCAGGGCCAAGCCAGCGAATATCTGCTGTATTACAAACTGACTTTCCGGGTGCTCGACGCTAACAAAAAAGAACTGTTGCCGCCGACGCTGATCACGCTCAAGCGCGACATCAGCTATAACTCGTCGCAGGAATTGTCGAAAGCGGCGGAAGAAGTGCTGCTCTATCGCGACATGCAGACCGACATGGTGCAACAAGTTCTGCGCCGTCTGGCCGCCATCAAAACCGGCGTGGCGACAAAAGTGGAGCCGGCGGAGCAAGCGCCGGGCGATATAAAAACGGATCGGCAAACAAGTCCAGCGCCAGCCGTGCCGGCAGCTCAATAGCGAAATGGGAATCAGTCATGCAACTGCGGTTCGACGCGCTCGATGGCCACCTGGCGAAAACCCTGGCGCCCTTGTATGTGATCACCAGCGATGAGCATCTGCTGGCGCTGGAGACGTGCGACAAGATTCGCAAGAGCGCACGCGCCAACGGTTGCAGCGAACGCGATGTGCTGGTAGTCGACCGCAGCTTCAAATGGGGAGAATTGCTGGCTGCCAACCAGTCGCAGTCGCTGTTCGGCCACAAGAAGCTGGTCGAGCTGCGGATTCCCGGTGGCAAGCCCGGCAAGGATGGCGGCCAGGCTCTGCAAAGCTATGCAGCCACGCTGAACCCCGACAATGTCACCATCATCAGCCTGCCCAAACTGGACTGGGCCACACAAAAGGCGGCTTGGGTCGCCAGCCTGCAACAGGCTGCGGTGTATATCGAGATTCCGCTGGTGGAACGTGCACATCTGCCGAACTGGATCAGCATGCGGCTAGCGGCACAACAACAAAGTGCCGACCGCCAGTCGCTCGATTTCATCGCCGACCGGGTCGAGGGCAATCTGTTGGCGGCGCATCAGGAAATCCAAAAGCTGGCTTTACTGCATCCGCCCGGAAAACTGCGCTTTGAACAATGCCACGATGCCGTTCTGAACGTAGCGCGCTATGATGTATTCAAGTTGAACGAAGCAATGTTGGTCGGCGATGCGACGCGGCTGGTGCGCATGATGGATGGCTTGAAAGGTGAAGGCGAAGCGCTGCCGCTGGTGCTGTGGGCAGTCTCCGAAGAAATCCGCACCTTGCTGAAATTAAAATCCGCAGCTGCGCAAGGACGGCCGATTGCGGCACTGCTGAAGGAGTATCGCATCTGGGGACCGCGCGAGAGGCTGATGGAGCCGGCGTTGCGACGCCTGACCCTGGCGACGTTGGAAGCGGCGCTGAAAGACGCCGCGCAGGTCGACAAGATGGTCAAGGGCCTGCGCGCCAAGGCGTTTTGCGGCGATGCGTGGGATGCGCTGCTGCAGCTCGCCCTGAAAGTCGCTCAGCCGCGCTGATTCGGCCAGGAGTGCGACGCCATCCAGGCCACTGAAAAAAGTATGAAAAAACCAAGAAATGTAAATATATGAACGTCCAACAATACATGACCGAAGTCGGACAACGCGCCCGTGCCGCATCACGCGCGATGGCGCGTGCTGACTCCGCCGCCAAGAATCGCGCGCTCGGCCTGATCGCTGCGGCGATTCGTCGCGATGCCGCGCTGCTGCGCACTGCCAACCAGCTCGATCTCGACGCCGCCCGTGCCAACGGTTTGGCAGCGGCCATGCTGGATCGGCTGACGCTATCGGACAAGGCGATCGAGACCATGATCGCCGGACTCGAGCAGATCGTCGCTCTGCCCGATCCGATCGGCGAGATTTCCAACATGAAATTCCGCCCGACCGGCATCCAGGTCGGCCAGATGCGTGTACCGCTGGGCGTCATCGGCATCATCTATGAAGCCCGGCCAAACGTCACGGTGGATGCCGCCGGCCTATGTATCAAGAGCGGTAATGCCACCATCCTGCGCGGCGGCTCAGAGGCCCACCATTGCAACCAGGCGCTAGCCAAACTGGTCCAGGAAGGTCTGGCCGGCGCCGGCTTGCCGGCAGACGCTGTACAAGTGGTCGACACCACCGATCGCGCTGCCGTCGGCGCGCTGATCACCATGCCACAATATGTCGACGTGATCGTGCCGCGCGGCGGCAAAGGCTTGATCGCGCGCCTGATCAAAGAAGCCACGGTGCCGATGATCAAGCACCTCGATGGTATTTGCCACGTCTACATTGACGACCAGGCCGATCTCGACAAAGCGCTGCCAATCGCCTTCAACGCAAAATGCCATCGCTACGGCACCTGTAACACCATGGAAACTCTGCTGGTGGCACGTGCCATCGCGCCACAGGTTTTACCGGCGCTGGCTCAGCTATATCGCGACAAGCACGTCGAGCTGCGCGCCGACGACGAAGCCGGTGCGCTGCTGCAAGGCTACCCTTACCTGCGCAGCGCCAGCGAGGAAGACTGGCGCACCGAATACCTGGCCGCCATCCTGGCAGTCAAGGTTGTCGCCGATGTCGGTGCCGCGATTGCGCACATCAACACTTATTCCTCGCAGCACACCGACAGCATCGTTACCGAGAACTACTCGCGGGCAATGCGCTTTCTGCGCGAAGTCGATTCGGCATCGGTCATGGTCAATGCGTCAACCCGCTTTGCGGACGGCTTCGAGTTCGGCCTGGGTGCGGAGATCGGCATTTCCAACGATAAGTTGCATGCACGCGGACCGGTCGGCCTGGAGGGCCTTACCTCGCTCAAATATGTGGTGTTCGGTCACGGCCAGGTACGACAATAAGATGTCATGCCAATCTCTGTTTAATAAAAAAGCTGACAGGCCAACTAATAAGCAAGCAACACATGCATATCGTTTTGTGAAACCATTATATGGAGTCGAATCGGGGCGCGGCAGTTGCGCGACATAGCGGCGGAAAACCGCAGCCCGTTTTCAAGCTACAGGAACAGGTCTGGCAGGCCAGCCACTGAAGCGCCTTTTGGTCATCTACAAACGCATCACGCTTCCCGCAATCAACGAATAGGAAATTTCATGCTCTGGATTAAATCGCTACACATCGTCTTCGTCGTCTCCTGGTTCTCCGGCTTGTTCTACCTGCCGCGCATCCTGGTTAATCTGGCGCAGGAAACTGAAACCGCGGCGACCCAGCGCCTGTTGCAGATGGCACGCAAACTGTATCGCTTCACGACACTGCTGAAATTCGCTGCGGTACTGTTCGGCGTCTGGCTGTGGCTCGGGTACGGCATCGGCACAGGTCCGGGCAATGGCTGGATGCATGCCAAGCTGTTGCTGGTGCTTTTTGTGATCGGTTACCACCATGCCTGCGGTAGTTTGCTGAAGAAATTTGAAAATGGTCTTAACAAGCGCAACCATGTCTGGTTTCGCTGGTTCAACGAAGTGCCGGTGATCCTGCTGCTGGCGATCGTGATTCTGGTTGTCGTCAAACCGTTCTAACCTTCTCCAGGGACTAGCCATGAGCAAGCTTTGTGAATATTATTTTGCGCCTCACTCACCGTTCGCCTATCTGGGCCACGCGCGTTTTACGCAACTGGCCAAACAGTACAACGTCAAGATCGCATTGAAACCGTGCCACCTGTCGAAAGTCTTTAACATCTCGGGTGGTTTGCCGCTCGCCAAGCGTTCGCCGCAGCGGCAAGCCTATCGGCTGGCAGAAATGCGACGCTGGAGCGAATATCTGCAAGTACCGCTCAACCTGCAACCGACTTACTTTCCGGTGCAAAGCGACGACGCTGCAAAACTCATCATCGCCGCGCAATTAGCGCATGGGACTGAAGCCGCGCTAGCGCTGACCGGCGCTATAATGCGCGCAGTCTGGGCCGAACAACGCAATATCGCAGATCAGGCAACCCTGGTCGCCATTGCCAGCGACCTCGGACATGACGGCAAGAGCCTGCTGAAATCGGCTGAAACCGCCAGCGTCCAGAGTGAATTCGAGCGGTTTACGGAAGAAGCGATTTCCGCCAATGTATTCGGCGCCCCATGGTATGTCATCGACGGCGAAGGGTTCTGGGGTCAGGACCGGCTGGATTTTGTAGAGCGCGCTTTCGCCAAATAAATTGTTTTATAGGTTGGGCACAGCGTGTCCAACCTACGCAAAATTGTAATACCAACGGATAAAGGGTACTCCCATGTCACACAAATCTACCGATAAACACTCGTATTTTTGCCCCTGCCCGCGTGGCTTGGAAGGCGCTCTTGCAGAGGAGCTAAATGAAATAGCCCAGTTCAGCACGCCTGTCGTTACCCTCAAGGTGCATACCCAAGTGCCGGGCGGCGTCCATTGCTCAGGCTTGCTCAGCGATGCCTGGCGCATCAACCTGCATTCGCGCATTGCCAGCCGGGTATTGCTGCGCCTGACGCATGGCGCATATAAAACCGAAAACGATATCTACGACATGACGCTGGAGCAGGAATGGGAAAGCTGGTTTCCAGTCAGCCACACCATCCGTGTCGATGTCACGGCAGTGAAATCACCTCTGTGCAGCCTGCAATTCACCACCCTGAAAATCAAGGATGGCATCTGCGATCGTTTCCGCGATTTGTACAACGAACGGCCTTCGGTCGATACCGGCACGCCGGACATGCGTATCGTCGGCTTTCTCGATGCCGGCAATTTCACGCTATATCTGGACACATCCGGCGAAGCGCTTTTCAAGCGCGGCTGGCGCGCCGAAACCGGCGATGCGCCGTTGCGTGAGAATCTGGCTGCTGGCCTGTTGCGGACCTCGGGCTGGAAGCCGGGTACGGTATTGTTCGATCCGATGTGCGGGTCCGGCACGATTCTGGTCGAAGCCGCACAGATCCTGGCCGGTATCCCGGCCGGTGCCCGCCGCCACTTCGCCTTTGAAAAATTCAATGATTTCGAAAATGACAAATGGCTAGCGATCAAAGGCAGCTTCAAGCCCAATCCGTTGCCGACCAAACCAACCATTTTCGGCAGCGACATCTCAGGCGATATGGTGCAAATCGCCATCAACAACCTGCGCAATGCGGGCATTTTGTTTGAAGTCCCGATCAAACAGATCGAAGCGCAAGAAGTCAAACCGCCGAACGATGCCGAAGGCGCTATCATGCTGACCAATCCGCCGTATGGCGAACGGATTGGCGTGCGCGGCGACAGCACCTTGAGCAGCGACGATCTGCTGACAGCGTTCTTTACTGCCTTCGGCACCACCCTCAAGCAGCGCTTTGCGGGCTGGAGTATTTTCCTGTTCTCTGCCGACCTCGGCTTGCCGAAGCTGCTGCGCCTGAAGGAAGCGCGCAAGACACCGTTCTTCAACGGGGCGCTGGAATGCCGCTTGTTCCGCTTCGACATGGTGTCCGGTTACAACAGGCGCGAGGCGGCCATACCGAAAACAGAATAAACACAGCAACGACGTTCCGCTTACCCCAATAAACAGGCGCAATCCATTGGATTGCGCCTGTTTCATTTCTACATCCGAAACCTCACAGCATCGCTCACCCGATTGTTTCCCGTTGGGAAACGGCTTTACCCCCTCGCACTTAATGCCAAAACGATAACAATTTCGGTGGATATTACCCAGGAGAAACGGTCTCTGGATAACATGCGCCCAATGCGTCAAAAGCTCTTGCATTCCGCGTACAACTGGAGAATAATTCGAATACGAATTGTTCGCATTTACAGAAAGGGACTATAATGAGCCACTCGATACAGCCCGAAACCAAAGTTGGTACAGATCATGTGTCCAGTATTTCGAAGTCAGTTGCATCTGCAGTCACGCGAATCAAGAGCCAGGATTTGTTCAAGCAGATGCGTGAACTGGAAATAGATCATGGCGGCAGAATTTACAAGCTCCGCTTAACGCAGTTGAACAAGCTGATCCTGACTGCCTGAGCGTGCTGTCATGGCGGCCACAAGAACGAGCAATATTGAAACGTCAAGGCGCGTGAGGCCCGGCTGCCGCACCCGATAGCAAGGCAACGAGATACTGATAGAGGAGCATTGAATGGTCTCTGAGAAAATCAATCCGGCTTTCGTGGAGCCAAACGCCGCACCGGCACAGCCGGAGTTACTGGTTTCGGCGGTCCTGCATCTGATGTCGCATTACACCGCACACAGTCAGGAGAACAATGGCTGCGTCAAGCTGGCTTCAGTGATTCAGCGACACCTGAAGGCGCTGGCAGATTTACCCAATCTGGCACCGGTGCTGCGCGCCACTTGCCAGCAGTTATCGGAACAATGGGGCAGCGTCGTCGAAAGCACGATGCCGCAGCCCGAGAAATATACGCTGCTGAGCAGATTCGTTAGCAGCAGCAGAGTTTGCTAAGCAATATCCAATATCGATAAATCACACGGCCACCATCGCACTTTTCCGGCCGGCTTTTATTTTAATCTGCCCTCCATAGGTGGCAGTAAGGTACAAAATGATTGTTTGTGTTTGCAATAACGTTTCAGACCGTAAAATCCGACAGGCTGTCGATTCGGGCATGACTTCAATGGCGCAATTGCGCGAGAACCTTGGCGTCGCAACCTGTTGCGGAAAATGCCATAGCTGCGCAAAAAGCGTCTTGCGTGAGTGTCTGGATAAGCGCACTCCGGCAGCGCTGCACCATGTTCACGCATTGGTATTTCAGCCCAATATACAAGCAGCATAAACTGGCGGAATCAGCGCACATATGTCGTCAGTAACAATCTACCCCCCGTGTGCGCCTACGTTTACTTGGAAAAAATTTAAACGTACCGGCCCGCTGGGCGCAATCCTGTTGCTGCACGTCGCCTTTTTCTGGGCACTGGAAAACGGCTTGACTCATCAAGCTGCACAGGCTTTGCCGAAAGAAATCATCGCCAGTTTCATCACGCCTGAAAAGACGCCGGAACCGACACCGCCTAAGCACCAGCCGGCTCCCCCCAAAACTGTCGCCGTGGTGAAGAAAAGCGTTACGCCACCGCGCCCTATCCCGGTAGTCAACAATACCCCGTCGGAAACTGCGATTTCGGTGCCAACGCCGCCGCAAGCGCCGCAGAGCGAAGAGCCAGTTGCTGCTGCGCATCCTGCGCCAGCGCCGGTCGCGGCAGTCGCGCAACCACGCACCATCACTTCCGGCGTCGAATACATTCAACCGCCTGATGTGAAATACCCAGCCGTCTCCAAACGCATGGGCGAAGAAGGCAAATCGATCATTCGGGTCCTGATCAACGACAAAGGCCTTGCCGAGCGCGCCGAGGTGCAAAAGTCGTCTGGCTCAAGCCGTCTCGACGAAGCCGCCAGGCAGGCTGTCATGCGGGCTTTGTTCAAGCCTTACATGGAAGACGGCAAGGCGCTGCCAGTATTTGCCATCGTGCCGATCAATTTTCAACTATCCGGTTAATTCAGTTAGTGACTTAGTTAGCTTCAATCAAGCCGGGGCATTTTTTGGCGCATGACGCCAACTCAGCCGCCATCAATTCAAAATACAAGGGGAAGTTGATCATGGAAACAAGCCCATACGGATTACAGGCGCTATGGGGTCAGGGTGATTTTGTCATCAAGAGCGTTGCCGTGCTGCTGGTCGCGATGTCAATTGCCTCGTGCTACGTCATCCTGACCAAAGCGTTGCAGATACTGCGCTTCCAGCACGCCGCACATGCCGCCGGCCATCAATTCTGGGATACCACCAGCCTGCCGGAAGGCATCGCCACGCTGGGGAAAGAGAACCCGTTCGCCGAGGTGGCTGCGGCTGGCGTCTCGTCTATGCGCCACCACGCCGCCCACAAAGGTCATTTGCACGACCAATTATCGGTCAGCGATTGGGTAACGCTATCGCTGCGCCAGGCAATCGACGAAGTCTCCGGAAAATTACAGGCTGGCATGGCCGTACTGGCCTCGGTTGGCTCGACCGCACCCTTTGTCGGTTTGTTCGGCACCGTCTGGGGGATTTACCATGCGCTAGTGGCGATCGGCACCTCCGGCCAGGCCAGCATCGACAAAGTTGCCGGCCCGGTCGGCGAGGCGCTGATCATGACTGCACTCGGGCTGGCAGTAGCGATTCCAGCCACCTAAAGTGGACCCATCTGTCCAGACAAATATCTGCATAGTTTAAGAAGCACTTCCTGCCTCCAATACAGCTGCGCGGCGCTGTCCCGGTTTTTCTGTTGCTCTTGGTGTTGCTGTTGATCTTGC
>NZ_JBIIVN010000019.1:0-26078 GCF_044339385.1 Collimonas sp.
CACGGCTAGCTCCTTGAACTCCGCCGTGTACATCTGTTTTGGTATCTTCTTCATTGCTGGTCTTTCCAAAGGATCGTTGATTTTACGTTACCTATGGAAGACTAAATTTCGGGGGAAGCTCAAATATCCATTTATGCAGGTCGGTGAAACGAATCGTCGTCGGATCGATATCCGGAAATTTGTCGTACAACGTTTCTGCAATCAGCAATGTGTCGGTCCACTTCATTGTGCTGTCCTCCATAAAATTGCTACGATAGCGAATGGTTAATGGTTTTCGCTGGCGTGGTTGATGGTGTATTTCGGGATCTCGACCACCAGGTCTTCCTTGCCGACAATCGCCTGACAGGACAGGCGCGAGGTGGCTTCCAGCCCCCATGCCATATCCAGCAGATCTTCTTCCTTGTCATCGAGTTCGTTAAGCGACGCAAAACCCTCGCGTACCACCACATGGCACGTGGTGCAGGCACAGGATTTTTCGCAGGCGTGTTCGATATCGATATCGTGGTTGAGTAGCGCATCGCAAACCGATTGGCCGCTTGGGGCTTCGATCACGGCGCCTTCTGGGCAGTATGTTGGGTGGGGCAGTACGACGATTTGGAGCACTTTGTTTACCTCGGGAATAGGTTGATTCTTTTTGAATTGATTGGGTTATCAGGACACTTGATCCAGCGTCTTGCCGGTCAGCGCATCGTGCACGCTACGGTCCATGCGTCGGGCCGCAAACTCCTCGGTGCCATGCGCCAGCGCATCGACGGCAGCCTTGATCGCCTGATGATCGTCACCCAACGCTGTGGTGCGCACGGTTTCAATCAACGCCGCAATCAATGTGCGCTCTTTCTCAGACAGCAATCCCGCATCGGCCTGCAATGCCGACTCGGTGGCAAGAACGATACGCTCCGCCTCTACCTGTTCTTCACGCAGCGCGCGCTGCTGCATATCGACATCGGCCGAGGCAAACGATTCCTGCAGCATGCGGGAAATATCGTCATCGGCCAGGCCATAAGAAGGCTTGACGCTGATTGACGCTTCCACGCCAGAGCGTAACTCGCGCGCCGAGACCGACAGCAAGCCGTCGGCATCGACCTGATAAGTTACCCGAATACGTGCTGCGCCAGCCGCCATCGGCGGAATCCCGCGTAACTCGAACCTGGCCAATGAACGGCAATCGCTAACCAGCTCACGCTCGCCCTGCAAGACCTGAATCGCCATCGCGGTCTGGCCATCCTTGAAAGTAGTGAACTCCTGCGCACGCGCACAAGGGATGGTCGAATTGCGCGGGATGACTTTTTCTACCAAGCCGCCCATGGTTTCAATTCCCAGGGACAAGGGAATCACATCCAGCAGCAGCCAATCGTCGCCGGAAGCGCGATTGCCGGCCAGCAGATTGGCCTGAATCGCGGCACCCAGCGCTACCACTTTATCGGGATCGATATTCGCGAGCGGCGTTGTCTGAAAATAGTCGCCGACTGCCTTGCGGATACTCGGCATACGGGTAGCGCCGCCAACCAGCACCGCGCCATCAACATCGTCGGCACTCAGTTGGGCATCGCGCAGCGCCTTGCGGGTTGGCGTCAGGGTCTTGGCCACCAGATGCTTGGTAATCTCGTCAAAAATCTCCGAAGTCAACAACAGATGCACGCGCTCCCCTGAGCTCAAGGCAGCATCGATCGTCACCTCCGCTTTGGTCGACAGCAATTCCTTGGCTTCACGCGCCTTGACCATCAACACCCGAGTGTCTTCATCCGACAATGGCGACAGTTGCGCTTCCTGGCTGATCCAGCAAAACAAACGATGATCGAAATCGTCGCCGCCCAGGGCCGAATCGCCGCCGGTGGCCAGCACTTCAAACACGCCTTTGGTTAGCTTCAGGATCGAAATATCGAAGGTGCCGCCGCCCAGATCGTAGACGACATACACACCTTCCGAGGCGTTATCCAGACCGTAAGCGATCGCCGCTGCGGTCGGTTCATTCAGTAAGCGCAGCACATTCAATCCCGCCAGCCTGGCGGCATCCTTGGTAGCCTGACGCTGTGCATCGTCGAAATACGCCGGCACGGTAATCACTGCGCCGACCAGATCGTCACCCAGTGCATCTTCCGCTTGCTGGCGCAATGTCGCCAGGATTTCGGCAGAGATTTCGACCGGGCTTTTGATCCCGGCAACCGTCTTCAACTGCACCATGCCGGGTGCATCGAGAAAATCGTAAGGCAGGTTTTCTGCGTAGGCGATGTCTTTCAGGCCGCGGCCCATGAAGCGCTTGACCGACAGGATCGTATTCTTCGGATCGGTAGTTTGCGCCGCCTGTGCCTTGTAGCCGATGTGTGCATTGCCATTTGGCAGATAACGCACGATCGACGGCAACAAGGCGCGGCCGGCCTCGTCGCTGAGCACTTCGGGAATGCTGTTGCGCACCGTGGCGACCAGCGAATTGGTGGTGCCCAGATCGATACCCACCGCCAGCCGATGCTGGTGTGGTGCGGTGGACATGCCTGGTTCGGAGATTTGCAGAAGTGCCATAAGGGAGTGTCTTGCTTTTCGTTGATTGCTTTATTGCGGCAGGGCGATGCGAATACCGAGTCCGATAAATGCGTAGCCCGCCAAGCGGTTCATGGTGGTGGCGGCCGATTTTTTGCGCTGGAAGAACGCGTCGACCATACCGGAAAACAGGGCAACCGCACTGAATATTGCCAGCGCCTGCAGGATAAACACGGCTGCCAGCAGCAACATCTGCGCCGGGATATGACCGGCCCTGGCGTTGACGGACTGCGGCAGGAATGCGATGAAGAACAGCGTAACTTTCGGATTAAGCATGTTGGCAATGACGCTTTGCCAAAAGATGCGCGTCAGCTTCTGCGGCGCGGCATTGCTTTGCAAGTGCAGCGCGGTATGCGAACGCAAAGTGCGCACACCGATATAGATCAGATAGGCGGCACTGGCATAACGCAACAGCGAGTAGCCCAGCGGCGAAGCTTTGATCAGTGCGGCAAAACCGAGCACCGCCAGCATCGTATGAAAAATCAGCCCCGAACTGAAACCAAGCGCAGCTACCAAACCGGCCTTGCGGCCTTGCGGCCTTGCGGCCTTGCGCAATGCCGCGCGTGAGCACATAGATATTGTCCGGCCCCGGCGCCAGGGTCAGCGTCATTGCAGCAATCAGGAATAACCAGACTTCAGGCATGCTCGTACTCGGTTCGTCAATGTAGTGTGCTGCTTTACGACTCAAGAACGGCGAATGCATTGCCGATCTCTTCCCCAAATTTTTCCAGGAACATCAACTGCCGCACATATTGCGCAGCCTGTTGGAAATCCTCAGCATCGAGCAACACACCGATACGTTGCAGATCGGCCTTGCGGGCCGCGCGCAACTCGTCGTCTAATTGTTCCAATGCTGTCAAATTCTTTTCCGCGCGGGCATCGTCCAGCGTTTCGCGCCACGCCATCTGCTGCATCAGAAAAGCCGCCGGCATCGCCGTATTCGACTCAGCCTCTAACGCCACGCCATTGAGCTCGCACAGATACGCGGCGCGCTTGAACGGACTCTTGAGGGTCTGGTAAGCCTCGTTGGCGCGCGTCGTCCACTGCATCGCCACGCGCTTTTCAGCGCTGGTGGCATTGACGAAACGGTCTGGATGAGTCTGATTCTGTACTTCGTGATAAGCCTGCTCCAGCGCTGAGGCATCAAACGCGAAACGCTGCGGCAACTGAAATAATTCGAAGTGATTTTGCATATTGAATTAAAACAAAAGCCTGTTGAAATGTAACAGGCTTGGGTCGTCCATCTCATCTATTGTGACGCAAGTTTTAACAGCTATTCAGACAGCCCGGCTAACGCCTGGAAAGGAATCAAATCCGGAAGCTTTCGCCGCAGCCGCACTCGTCCTTGACGTTAGGGTTGTAAAACTTAAAACCTTCGTTCAAACCCTCGCGCGCGAAATCGAGTTCAGTACCGTCGATATAGGGCAAGCTCTTCGGGTTCACAAAGACCTGAATGCCGTGCGACTCGAACACCGCATCTTCGTCAGTCTTCTCGTCTACATACTCCAGCTTGTAAGCCAGGCCGGAGCAACCAGTCGTGCGCACGCCAAAGCGCAGGCCAATACCCTTGCCGCGCCGCTCGATGTAGCGGTTGATATGCTTTGCCGCTTTTTCTGTCAGTGTGATTGCCATAAACCGTCGATCTCTTTCTTGTAGTTCTGTCGCTCCACCGGCAACGACATGTTGTCGTCAACCGGCAGGCCGATGGTAACTAGTAATTACGCAGCTTGCTTCTGTTCACCATGCTTGGCTTTGTAATCCTCAACCGCAGCCTTGATTGCATCTTCGGCCAGGATCGAGCAGTGAATCTTCACTGGAGGCAGCGCCAGTTCTTCGGCGATCTGGGTGTTCTTGATCGACATGGCCTGATCCAAGGTCTTGCCCTTGACCCATTCAGTTACCAGCGACGACGAAGCAATCGCCGAGCCGCAGCCATAGGTCTTGAACTTGGCGTCCTGGATGATGCCATCAGCGCCGACCTTGATTTGCAACTTCATGACGTCGCCGCAAGCAGGCGCGCCGACCATGCCGGTGCCTACAGTCTCGTCGCCTTTTTCAAAAGCGCCGACATTGCGTGGATTCTCGTAGTGGTCCAAAACTTTTTCTGAGTAAGACATATTGCTGCTCCTTAATTTGACGCTGCGGTCACGCCACAGAAAAATTTCCCGATGTGGCTTGCAATCTACAACTTAGTGGGCGGCCCACTGAATGGTGCTGATGTCGATACCATCCTTGTACATATCCCACAGCGGCGACAGCTCGCGCAGTTTTGCAACCTTGTTTTTGATCAGTTCAATCGTGAAATCGATATCTTCTTCGGTCGTGAAACGACCGATGGTGAAGCGGATAGAGCTATGCGCCAACTCGTCGCTGCGGCCCAGCGCGCGCAATACGTAAGAAGGCTCCAGGCTGGCCGAAGTACAGGCCGAACCGGACGATACCGCGATATCCTTGATTGCCATGATCAGCGATTCGCCTTCGACATAATTGAAGCTGACGTTCAGGTTATGCGGAACGCGATGCGCCATGTCACCATTGACATACACTTCTTCGATAGTCTGCAAGCCAGTGGCGAGACGATCACGCAGCGCCTTGATACGCAGAATCTCGCTATCCATTTCTTCGCGGGCGATTTCAAACGCTGCGCCCATGCCGACGATCTGATGAGTCGGCAAGGTACCGGAACGCAGGCCGCGCTCGTGACCGCCGCCGTGCATCTGCGCTTCCAGACGCACACGCGGCTTGCGCCGCACGTACAAGGCGCCGATACCCTTTGGGCCATAAGTCTTGTGCGCGGTAAAAGTCATCAGATCGACTTTCATTTTTTCCAGATCGATGACGACCTTGCCGGTGGCTTGCGCCGCGTCGCAATGGAAAATGATGCCTTTCTGGCGGCACAGTTCGCCGATTTCAGCGATCGGCTGAATCACCCCGATTTCATTGTTGACCAACATCACCGACACCAGGATCGTATCCGGACGAATCGCCGCTTCCAGTTGTTCCAGCGTGATCAGACCGTTGTCTTGTGGTTGCAGATAGGTCGCATCAAAGCCCTGGCGTTCCAGCTCGCGAACCACGTCCAGCACCGCTTTGTGCTCGGTCTTGACCGTGATGATGTGCTTGCCCTTGGTCTTGTAAAAATTGGCGGCGCCTTTGATGGCCAGATTGTTGCCTTCGGTGGCGCCGGAGGTCCAGATGATCTCGCGCGAATCGGCATTGACCAGCTTGGCAACTTGCTCACGCGCATCTTCGACGGCTTTTTCAGCGGACCAGCCATACATATGGCTGCGCGATGCCGGATTGCCGAACTGCTCGCGCAGGTAAGGAATCATCTTGTCGGCAACACGCGGATCGATCGGCGTAGTTGCCGAATAGTCCATGTAGATCGGGAAGTGAGGTGCCTTCAATGTATCTATCAGGCTTTTTTCCAGGGGTGCGTTCATACTATTTTCGAGCTCCAATCAAGCAACCAGGTGGGACCGATGCATCACCACCACATTTTGTTCCAGGATCTTCTTCTGCTGTGCGTGCTGCTGAGCATGTTGTTGATCCACCAAATCCTTTAGCGACACTGAATCCAGATATTCAACCATCTTGGCATTCAAGGTCGACCACAAATCATGCGTCATGCAGCGGCCGCCGCCTTCGTGGTCTGGGCTATGGCAATTTTCCTTGCCACCGCACTGGGTCGCATCCAACGGCTCATCAACTGCAATGATGATGTCAGCTACGGTTACGTCTTCTGCCTTGCGCGCCAGGTTATATCCGCCGCCTGGCCCGCGCACGGATTCAACAATCTGGTGGCGACGCAATTTACCAAACAACTGCTCCAGATAAGAAAGAGAAATTTCTTGCCGCTCGCTGATAGCCGACAAAGTCACAGGACCTTTGCCCTGGCGCAATGCCAAATCGATCATCGCAGTGACCGCAAACCGGCCTTTCGTAGTCAGACGCATGTAATCTCCACTTGCTTTAAGGGACGCCAAAAAACCTGCTGCGGCCTTCCAAGCCCCTTCGATCTATCCGTTAAATCCCGATTGGGAAATGCGGTTAGTTTACGGCAGTATACCAAACTTGAGTGAATCCGTCAGGTATTACCTATTCCCGGATTAGCGCGCTGGATATGGCTTCAGCGGAAGTTGACACTTAGCCAACTGCGACCTGCGAGGGGATTAGTACATTTCGTGTACTCAATAGAAAATTGCAGTCTACATACAACAACGAAACCCGGATCGAACCCGCTTTACAAAAAATTTATTTAAGTGAGCGATGGTTAAACCTATAATAACGACCCTCCCGCACAGTCCTCTTTTGAGCAGCACAGCATGGCCATCCGCAAATCAAAGACACCGCAGTCACCCACCCAGAGAGCCGACCAGAAGCGGATCGACATTCTGAAATCGGCAGCGAAGTGTTTCCGCAAGACCGGCTTTCATCAGACTTCCATGCAAGAAATCTGCGCCGAAGTGGGCCTTGGGCCGGGCGCTGTGTATCGTTACTTTGATAGCAAGGAAGCGATTATTGCCGCAATGGCTGAGGACGAACGACGCCAGGCACGCACCATGCTGGCGGAATTCCATGACACCGAAGATCTGCCGCAGGCACTGTCGGCCATCACCCGCGCCTTCGCCGCTCGCTATGCAGCAATCAGCGACGCCGGACTGATGACTGAAATCTATGCCGAGGGTTTGCGTAACAAGCGGGTTGGCGCGCTCATCAAAACGGCGGAAACCGACTGGGTGGACGGCTTGGCCGAGATGCTGTGCACGGCACAGGAACGCGGCCAGATAAATCCGGCGCTGGATGCGCAACAGGCGGCGCTGCTGCTGACTGCAATGTGGGATGGCCTGGTAATCCGGCAAGCCTACACGCAAGCGCTGCCGGCAGAAATGCTGGAATTATTCGACGACATGCTGAAACGCTGGCTCAGCGCAAGCGCAACAGCGGCCAGCCCGAAGCGTAGCAAACCTGCACCGGCACCGGCTTCAGCACCAACATCAGCCGCAGCACCAGTTGTGGCGCCGGCGCCAAAGGCAAAACCCAAAGCCAAGTCTGTCGAGGCAGAGCCCGAACTGGCACTGGCCTTGCCTGTGGTCGACAATATGACACTTCAGGTCGAGATGGATCTGCGCCAGATGAGCTTGATCTGAACTCGCTGAATCGGACTTAGACGGCGCGCTTCAACAACTGCATCGGGCCGAACAATGCCTGCATGCCGGCATTGCCTATAAAACTCAAGTTATACGGATGCTCCGCCAGCGCCTTCGGGAAACGCGCGGTGACCGGATAGGCATTCAACTGCTCGGCAATTTCCCCCCATAGCACCAGCGTCGGCAATCCCTGCGGAGCGCCTTCGGACGCTTCAGCCAAACCCGCCAGCACGGCCTGCATGAAAGGCTGCCAGGCCCTGGCATCCTTGACCGGCGGCACGTCGCTACGAAACACCAGCGATGCATTCAACAGCAGAAAGCCCTGCCTTACCATATTGGCCTGCAAATCGGCAAGCTGCTGAATCGCCTCAGAACCTTGCATTTGCGCCTGTTGCGCCACACCTGACATTGCCTCGCCAGTGGTATTTTCGAGCGCCAGCTGACCATCCGCCACCAATAGCATTTTCATGAAATTGCGCAACGACGTGGCGCGATTGACCTGCTTCGACAACCCCTTCTCCGACCATAGCGAGCCGACCGCGCCATCCATGAAGCACACTCCGGTGGCGCTGGCCACACGCGGATAAGGGCCTTCGCCCACCAGCACGTAACGCACCGCATCCAGTGGCTGGCTGAAGGCGGCGAACAGACGGCCTTCAGTCGGCAGGTATTCGCTGGCCGCCAGCTCCGGCAGATAGCTCGGATTGACTTGCGCCACGGCTTGCAGGCCGCGCTCGATTATCGGTAACCAGGAGGCATGTACGCCATCTAGCGCAGCGCGAATTGAAGCAGGAAGAAAATCAGTCATAAGCCATTAAAAAAAGTAAATCGTATAAATCAAAATACCGGTAACCAAACAGTCAGAGGCAATCGACATCAACCATCATTCCCGCGGACGCCGGAATCGATGCTGCATCGACTATGCTGCATCGACCATGTTGCGGTAGCTAAAACGGGTCCACGGCGTTCGCGGGGATGAAGCCGGACAGCATTTAACTCGCAGCTTGCATCAACGGCAAACAGTGTTTGCCTGAAAATCCGCAGCCTACAAAGCAATATTGTCCGCCCCCGGCGCACCAAATAACTGCTGCTTGAGCACATGCAGCTGGTCGCGTACCTGCGCCGCCTTTTCGAATTCCAGATTCTTGGCGTGATCGACCATCAGCTTTTCCAGGCGTTTGATTTCCTTGCTAACCTGCTTTTCGCTCATCGACTCGTACTTAGCCTGATCCTGCGCTGCATGCAGTTCCTCACGCGCTTCCTGCGGGCTGTAGACGCCGTCAATCAGTTCCCGGATCTGCTTGTTGATGCCGACCGGCGTGATGCCGTTGGCGGTGTTGAAAGCGATCTGTTTGTTGCGACGACGCTCGGTTTCGTCGATTGCCCGGCGCATCGAATCGGTCATGCGGTCAGCGTACAGGATCGCGGTGCCGTTCAGATTACGGGCAGCGCGGCCGATGGTCTGGATCAGGCTGCGTTCGGAACGCAGAAAGCCTTCCTTGTCAGCGTCCAGAATCGCCACCAGCGAGACTTCAGGAATATCCAATCCCTCACGCAGCAAGTTGATGCCAACCAGCACATCGAAAGTGCCGAGGCGCAGATCGCGAATGATTTCGACCCGCTCGACGGTCTCGATATCGCTGTGCAGATAACGCACCTTGATACCGTTGTCGCTCAAAAATTCTGTCAGTTGCTCAGCCATGCGCTTGGTCAGCGTGGTGACCAGCACGCGCTCGTTTTTCTTGATGCGCGCATTGGCTTCGGTCATCAGGTCATCTACCTGACTCAAGGCTGGCCGCACTTCAATGGCCGGGTCGATCAGGCCGGTCGGTCGCACCACTTGCTCCACCACCTGGTCGGCATGCTGGTTTTCATAATCGACCGGGGTCGCCGAGACAAAAATAGTTTGCCGCATCTTGCCTTCGAATTCATCGAAGCGCAGCGGTCGGTTGTCCAGCGCCGACGGCAGGCGGAAGCCATAATCCACCAGATTGGTCTTACGCGCCCGGTCGCCGTTGTACATGCCGTTCAACTGGCCGATCAGCACGTGCGACTCATCCAGAAACATCAGCGCATCGGGCGGCAGATAATCGACCAATGTCGGCGGCGGCTCGCCCGGCAACGCGCCGCTCAGATGGCGCGAATAGTTTTCAATGCCCTTGGTAAAGCCGATTTCCTGCATCATCTCGAGATCGAAACGGGTGCGCTGCTCGATGCGCTGCTCTTCGATTAATTTATTTTCCTTACGAAAGAATTCGAGACGATCGCGCAGCTCATCCTTGATGGTTTCGATAGCGCGCAATACGGTCGCGCGCGGCGTCACGTAGTGCGAGCCAGGATACACCGTGAAACGCGGAATCTTCTGCCGCACGCGGCCGGTCAACGGATCGAACAATTGCAGACTGTCGATTTCATCATCGAACATTTCGATACGCACCGCCAGCTCGGCATGCTCGGCAGGAAACACGTCGATGGTATCGCCGCGCACGCGAAACGTGCCACGGCCAAAATCGATTTCATTGCGCGCATATTGCATCTGGATCAAGCGCGCAATCACATCGCGCTGACTGACCTTATCCTTGACGCGCAAGGTCAGGATCATCTGATGGTATTCATTCGGGTTACCGATACCGTAAATCGCCGAAACCGTTGCCACAATGACCACATCGCGCCGCTCCATCAGCGATTTGGTACATGACAGCCGCATCTGCTCGATATGCTCGTTGATCGACGAATCTTTCTCGATGAACAAGTCGCGCTGCGGCACGTAGGCTTCCGGCTGATAATAATCGTAGTAACTAACGAAATACTCCACCGCGTTGTGCGGGAAAAACTCGCGAAACTCGCTATACAACTGCGCCGCCAGCGTCTTGTTAGGCGCAAAGATAATAGCCGGACGGCCCATCCGGGCAATCACGTTAGCCATTGTATAAGTCTTGCCAGAACCGGTAACACCGAGCAAGGTCTGGTAAAACAAACCGTCCTCGACCCCTTCTGCCAACTTGGCGATCGCCGCGGGCTGGTCCCCGGCCGGCAAAAACGGCTGGAACAATTTATATGGCGAATTCGGAAAAGTGACGATTTTTGACTCGTCGACAACGCTGGAAACCGGTGATATGTCAGCCATGAGCTTCGACCTTTGGTAGAATAGACGGCAGTAAATCCGCGCCGAACAGCGATTTATCTCGTGACCCGGCACAGCATTCAACCCGACTGCAACCTTCAATTTGCAGCCAACTTTTTATGTTATCACGATGAACGCACCTCTTTCAGCCTCCGTCTTCACCGCCATCGAGATGGCGCCACGCGATCCGATCCTCGGCATTACCGAAGGCTTCAATGCGGACAAAAATCCAGGTAAGACCAACCTCGGTGTCGGCGTCTACTGCGACGACAACGGCAAGGTGCCGCTGCTGGAATGCGTACAAAAAGCTGAGGCGTTGCTGATTGAAAAACTGGCGCCACGCACCTACCTGCCGATCGAAGGCCTGGCAGCGTACGACAAAGCTGTGCAAGAACTGGTCTTTGGCGCCGACAGCGCCGTCGTGCAAGAGAGCCGCGCCATCACCGTGCAAGCCATCGGCGGCACCGGCGCATTGAAACTGGGAGCCGATTTCCTGAAGCGCTTCGCCGCTGACAATGCGCAAGTCTGGATCAGCGATCCAAGCTGGGAAAACCACCGTGCACTGTTTGGATCGGCTGGCTTCACCGTCAATAATTATCCTTACTACGACCCAGCAACCCGCGGCGTCAATTTCAGCGGCATGCTCGATACCCTGAAAACCATGGCCAGCGGCTCGGTAGTCGTGTTGCACGCTTGCTGCCACAACCCGACCGGCGCCGATCTGAGCAGCGACCAATGGACGCAAGTCATTGAAGTTGTCACCCAGCGCGGCCTGATTCCATTCCTCGACATGGCCTACCAAGGTTTCGGCGACGGCATCGACGCCGATGGCGAAGTCGTGCGCCGTTTCGCCAAGGCCGGCGGCCCGCTGTTCGTCTCGAACTCGTTCTCCAAATCGTTCTCGCTGTACGGCGAACGTGTCGGCGCACTGAGCATCGTCGCCGCCAGCAAGGAAGAAGCCGGCCGCGTGCTGTCGCAACTCAAGCGCGTAGTCCGCACCAACTACTCGAACCCGCCGATCCACGGCGGCCAGGTGGTTGCCACCACCCTGGCATCGCCGGAACTGCGCAAACTGTGGGAAGAAGAACTGGCCGGCATGCGCGTGCGCATCCGCGAAATGCGCCAGCTGCTGGTTGCCAAACTGAAGGAACAAGCGCCAGCCCACGACTTCGACTTCGTCATCAAGCAACGCGGCATGTTTTCCTACTCCGGCCTGACCAAAGCTCAGGTAGAACGCCTGCGCGACGAGTTCTCGATCTACGCTGTTGACACCGGCCGCATCTGCGTCGCCGCGCTCAACACAAAAAATATCGATAATGTTGTCGCCGCAATCGCAAAAGTGCTGTAATATTCTGGTCCCGAAGCAGTTGCAACAACTGCTTCGGGAGATTTAGAAAAAGCTTTGACAACGAAGCGAACTCAAGATTACAATTCTGCTTCTTTCAATTCCCTGATAGCTCAGTCGGTAGAGCGACGGACTGTTAATCCGCAGGTCCCTGGTTCGAGTCCAGGTCGGGGAGCCAAGATATATAAGGGGTTGCGAGTGATCGCAACCCCTTTTCTTTTTGGATTTTCCCTTCGCGGTACAATTTCGGTACAGTCGCGGCACAAAGGGAAATCATGGCAACAATCACAAAGACACCATCCGGCCTGTTGACGCCGACCGAAAACTGACCCATTTATAGGTGTTGTGCCGACTCAAAACTGACCCAGGTGTTCTACTGCTCCTGCCTACTCATTAGGCGGGAGATATACAAGGTGATCACCATGGAAATGTTAGGCAAAGTTCGACGTATGCATCAGCGTGACAATCTGTCGCTGCGTGAAATTTCAAAGCGCACTGGTCTGTCGCGTAACACGCTGCGCAAGTGGCTCAGGAAGCCGGACGAGGAGGTGATCTCTGCGCCCGGCTATCATCGTGATACTGGGGTGATCAAACTCACTCCCTATCATGGCGTGCTGGAACTGGCCCTCAAGGCCGATGCGCTGCGCATCAAACAGAACCGGCGAACTGCGATGGCATTGTTCCAGCAGATTAAGGCTGACGGCTACACGGGCGGTTACAGTCGTCTGACCGATTTCACCCGACAGTGGCGCGGTCAGGAAGGTAATGCGCCGCGTGCCTTCGTGCCGCTCAGCTTCGAACAGGGTGAGGCCTTCCAGTTCGACTGGAGCGAGGAAGGCCTGGTGATCGGCGGCATCTACCGGCGCATCCAGGTGTCGCACCTGAAACTGTGCGCCAGTCGGGCTTTCTGGCTGGTCGCGTATCCGAGTCAGGGTCACGAAATGCTGTTCGATGCCCATACCCGGTCGTTTGCAGCGTTGGGTGGTGTACCGCGCCGGGGTATCTACGACAATATGAAGACGGCGGTTGATAAGGTGAACAAGGGCAAGGGCCGCATCGTCAATGCGCGTTTCGCCGTCATGTGTGCGCATTACCTGTTCGATGCCAGTTTCTGCAACGTCGCATCGGGCTGGGAAAAGGGTGTGGTGGAAAAAAATGTGCAGGATAGCCGTCGCCGCATCTGGATCGAGGCACAAACCATGCAGTTCACCTCCTTCGCTGAACTTAATGCATGGCTGGCCCAGCGTTGCCGCACACTGTGGAGCGAACTGCGTCACCCGGAGCATCGCACGCTGAGCGTTGCCGATGTGCTCGAACAGGAGCAGTCGCAGATGATGCCGATGCCCACACCGTTCGACGGCTATGTGGAAAAGCCGGCGCGGGTATCTTCTACCTGCCTGGTAGCGGTGAGTCGCAATCGTTACTCGGTACCGTGCGAATATGCCGGCAGGATGGTCAGTGCGCGGCTGTATCCGAGTCGGGTGTGCATCGTCGTCGACGATGTGGTCGTGGCCACGCATGAGCGGGTTGCTGAGCGCGGTCAGGTTCGCTACGACTGGGAACATTACATTCCACTGGTGCAACGTAAACCGGGAGCGCTGCGTAACGGCGCACCGTTTCTCGACATGCCAGCACCCCTGATGCGGCTAAAGCATGGTCTGCTTCGCCACGTCGGCGGTGATAGGGTCATGGCGCAGGTGCTCGCTGTGGTGCCCACCGCCGGGTTGGCTGCAGTGCTGGTGGCGGTGGAACTGGTGGTCGAATCGGGCGTCCTGAGTGTTGAACACGTCGAAAATGTGCTGGCGCGTCTGAACGCCAGTCCGGTTCCGGCATCCGTGGAGACTAGTTTGCAATTGAAAGAGGCACCGCTTGCCAATACGGGCCGCTATGACAGTCTGCGCGCTACCAACGACAATCCGGTCGAGGTCAATCATGCGTGATATCGCCGCTGAACTGAAAGAACTGCGTCTGCAAGGGATGGCCAGCGCATGGAGCGAACTGAAAGAACAAGATGAAAGCGCGGTCGCGGCATCGAAGTGGCTGATCGAGCACTTGCTGCAGACTGAATATACCGACCGGGCTATGCGCTCGGTCAGCCACCAAATGTTCGCCGCCAAGTTTCCCTTGCATCGCGACCTGGCCGGGGCTTTGACTTCGGTTCATCGAAGGTTGATCAGCCGCTGGTACGCCAGCTGGCCACGCTGGCGTTTACCGAGTCGGCGCAAAACGTTGTGCTCATCGGCGGACCCGGCACTGGCAAGACGCATCTGGCGACAGCAATGGCGGTATCGGGAATCGCCACCAAGGGCAAGCGGGTACGTTTCTATTCCACCGTCGATCTGGTCAATGTGCTCGAGCGCGAAAAACGCGATGGCAAGGCAGGCCGACTGGCGTTGTCGTTACTGCGCATTGACCTGGTGATACTGGACGAACTCGGGTATTTGCCATTCAGCCAGGCGGGCGGCGCCTTGCTATTCCACCTGCTGTCGAAATTGTATGAGCATACCAGCGTCGTGATTACGACCAATTTAAGCTTTGCCGAATGGTCGAGCGTATTTGGTGACGCCAAAATGACCACCGCGTTGCTAGACCGCCTCACGCATCACTGTCACATTGTGGAGACGGGCAATGAGTCGTACCGCTTCCAGCATAGCAGCATGGCGGCGAAAGGTAGAATCAAGGCGCGGGAACAGAAACGCAAAGCAGGCCGGGCTGATTCGACCGGTAGTGACGCAGAAAGCAAATGAAAAAACAATAATTTGGTATAGTTATCCACAGCTGCTCCTCAAAAACGCAGCGCCCCGCCCTGGGTCAAATTTCGATCGGCACGGTGGGTCAATTTTAGGTCGGCGTCAACACGTTACATCTGCGGGGGAACGCAAGTAATGCTGACATTGATGAAAAGCCGCTCGGTGCCGAACAACAACGAATCTCAGCACTTAAAGATCACCTAAAAGCGTCCCATGGCTGGGGGTGGCGTTATCATGATCGATGGTTACTTTTGTCCGGCGAGTCGGTCGCCATTGATCAGCTTGCGCCGACGTTACGTCGCGATGGCTGGGCCATCACGCAGCATGCGGTACTAATCTATGGCGGTAAAGTCGGCAGTACAGGGGAAAGTAGCAAGGTACCCGATATCGGTTGGCTCAAACAGATCGCTCGTATTCGCAGGCGCAGGCCGGTGGATGCATTGGTCGCAGTTATCCGCAGCAGTGACAACAACGGAGTCGCTTTTGAAACTGATTTTCTGATACATCAATTGCATCTGCAAAGCCGCGCGCTTGGCTGGAGCGCGCCTAGTTATGTGCTCAATGCCAGCGAACTGCTTGGTGGACAACCTAATGCTGCCGAAGTGATCGGTTGTACCTGGTCGGCGCGCAACGGCGATCTGCAGCCGCTCGACACTGCGTTGAGTGCCTTGAGCAACCGCCTGGCCGAGCGTGGTGTGAGCCAGTTGGCGCAGCATTTGCAGCAACCTTACCTGGCGCAATTGTCTATATTGGTCAATGCACAGCGTGCCGGGTTGATCGATTTGATTGGCCGTCTTGGTAAATCGCGGGCTTGCGGTACTGCGGTGCACGGAGTCTTGTTTGCGCCGCTGTTCGCGCCGACCGGTGGCATCCGCGAATCTGAAGGTAAAGTTGCCAGCGCTCATTTGCCTGCTACTGTTGCAGCACCATCATCTCCCTGGCAAGACGCTAACTGGCAAGCCATCGCTCATCACAGCCGTGTTGTGCGCGGGCGTCGTGTCGGGCTTTCGGTGTCGACGGTGGTGGCTTGGAGTTGCACGCTCTTGTTGGGTTTGTGGCTTGGCGGCAGCCTGGTGTCGGCCGCCGCCAATCGCGCTGGCATAGCCGATGCCGGTGCAGTCATCACGCGGCTGCAGGGTGTGCAAAAGCCGGTTGCGGCGGCGCTCGATCTGGATGCGTTGCAAAAGCAAATTGATACTTTGGAAGTGCGGCAGCGGGACGGCGCGCCGTGGTACAGCCGCTTCGGTTTAAATCAGAATGCACCACTGCTTGCGGCGCTGTGGCCGCATTACCAGGCGGCCAGTCAACGCATTCTGACGGCGCCATTGCAACGCCAGCTCGAAGCCAATTTGCAGCAGCGTAACGGCATGTCCGATCAGGAGTTGGTCAACGGCGGCGATGCGCAGGTCAAAGCGGCCTATGCCGATCTGAAGATGTATTTGACGCTGGCTCAGCCGCACCATACCGAGCCGGCATTCCTGATTCCGCAATGGCTAGCCAGCGGCCAGCCGGCGATGCCGTCGCAATCGCAAATCAATGCTGGCGGCTGGCGTGATCTGAGCCAGCGTCTGATCAGTTTTCATGTCAATCATCTGGCGACGCATGCCGGCTGCGCCATCGCGCCGGATGCCGGATTGATCGGCGCGGCGCGGCAGTCTTTGATCGCCGTGATCGGGTTGCAAAACTCAACCGATGTGCTGTACCAGAGCATCCTTGACGATAACGCCAGCAAATACCCACCGATATCGTTGCAGACGCTGTTGGGCAATCACAGCAGCCGCGGGCTGTTTGGCACCAATGCCAGCGTACCCGGCGTTTTACCCGTGCGGCGTGGGATGAACGGATAGCGAAAGCGCTTGATGAAGCCGATCAGCAACGCAGTATCGATCACGATTGGGTACTCGCCGACAGTGCCAGCCCCGGCCAGGCACAGCCCACCGCAGGCCAATTGAAGAGCGCGTTGCGCCGCCGCTATTTCGCAGACTATGCGCGTGCCTGGCAAGCTTTCCTCAATAGCGTGCAATGGCAAGGCGACAGCACTTTATCCGGCACCATCGATCAACTGACCTTGCTGGCCGACGCGCAGCGCTCGCCGCTGTCGGCTCTGTTTAAGTCGATTTCTTATCAGGCTGGGGCCGGCTCAGCAGTAAAATCGCTATCCGACAACCTGGTCAGTAAAGCAAAACAACTAGTCAATGGCAATGATCCGGACCCTGCCAACGCCATGGTATTGAATCCCGACGAGACGCCGCTGGCCGATGCCTTTGGGCCCTTGCTGCGTCTGAGCGCCAGCAGTACGGCAGGCGGTGCGGCAGGCGCTGCGGCCAATGCGGCGCTTGATCAACATGGCGGCATGAGCCTGGCGCGTTATTTGGAGCGGGTCACTGCGGTGCGCCTGAAACTGCAGCAAATCATGCTCTCGAGCGACCCCGACACCATGTCGCGCATAGCCGCCCAATCGATTTTGCAAGGTAAAACCCCCGATATCGCCGATAGCCGCGAGTATGCAAGCCGCGTCGGCGCCAGCCTGGGCGGACAGTGGAGCGGTTTCGGCAGCGCCGTGTTTGAGCGGCCGCTGGAACAGAGCTGGAGTGTGGTCTTGAAGCCGGTAGCGGCCAGCCTCAACGATACCTGGCGCGGCGCCATTGTGAGCGCCTGGAACAGTTCCTTCAGCGGCCGCTATCCGTTTGTCGACTCCGACAGCGATGCCTCCTTGCCGGAGCTGGCGCGCTTCCTGCGTATGGAGGGGGGATTGATACCGCAATTCGTCGCCACCCAGCTGGCCGGGGTGCTGGAGCGGCAAGGCGATCAGTGGGTAGCGACCTAAGGTGCGGGCGCTAACGGATTGACGCTGGATCCGAACTTTATCGACGGACTGAATCGCTTAACCCGCATCAGTAATCGCTTGTTTGCCCAAGGCGATGCCAAGGTAAGGTTCGAGTTGAAGCCGGTCAGCACCGGCGGGATAACTGACATGCGTTTGAAGAGCGGCAGCCAGAATCTGCATTATTTCAACCAGCGTGAGGAATGGCAGCCGATGCTCTGGCCCGGCGATGCGCTGAGCGGCGAGGCGCGACCGGAATGGCGTACCGATAAGAGTAGCCTGCGCTCTGAGTTGAATGCGGATGGCCGCTTCGGCTTGATCCGTCTGCTGAATCAGGCGCAAGTAACCCAAATCGACGGTGCCCGGTATCTGCTGAGCTGGCAAGCCGACGGCAGCGACGGCCTGCCGTTGCGCTTGTTGTTGCGCAGTGAAGCCGGCGCCGGCCCGCTGGATGTGCTGGCATTGCGTAATTTTATTTTGCCGCAACAGATATTTGCCAGCGCCCGCAGCGCCGGTAATAGCGCTGCGCCCGGCAGCAGTAAAACCAAGGGTTAATCCGATGCTCTCGACTGTGCTGACAAAATTGTTTGGTAGCCGCAATCCTGACGAATTGCTTCCCTGGGTGTGTCTTGCCACGTCTGGAAGTAGCGGCACGCAGTGCTTTTCTTCAGAAACTCACTTGGCAGATGTCCCGCTGGCAACCACTTTTGAGCCGCTACAACAGCGCATGACATACTTCATGCAAATTCCGCGCTCTTGGTAAAAAGATGTTAAGCCGCCGCTAAAAAATAAGAAATAATACCCATTCTCATTCAGGTGGAAGTTACAATACCTATCTTTTTTCTGCCGGACGTGGAATGATGAAAAAAACAATACGCCATTGGTTGGTCAGGTTGCACCGTTACAGCGGTCTGCTGCTGTCGTTGTTTATCGTTATGGCTGGCCTGACCGGCAGCGCGCTGGCTTTTAACGATGAAATCGACGCCTGGCTTAATCCGCAGTTCTATCACGTCGCGGCAAGCGGTGAGCGCTTGCCGGTCGATAAGCTGGTTGCTGTGATCGAGCATGATTATCCGCAAGCGCGTCTGGCATTTTTTGCTTTCGATGCCGATCCCAATGCGCCGCTGCAAGCCCGTTTGCGTCCAAAGAAAGCGGAACAGGTGCTGGCTGTGGATACGGTCTTTATCGATCCATTCAGCGCCGCGGTGGTCGGCGAGCGCAATTCCAAGGCGCTCAGCGTGATGCCGCAAAACCTGATGCCTTTCCTGTTCCGGCTGCATCGCTACCTGTTGCTGGACAAGACCGGCGCAATCATTTCCGGCAGCCTTGGCCTGCTGTGGCTGGTGACGTTGCTGATCGGCGTGGCGCTGGCCTGGCCCAGGCATGGCAACGGCTGGCGCCAGGCGCTGTCGCTCAAGCGCGGCGCCGGCCGTTTTCGTTTGATGTATGACCTGCACCGTTCGGTTGGGTTGGTGGCCGGTGTGCTGCTGATGATTACCGCCTTCACCGGCGCCGTGATGAATTTGCCGGATGTGGCGCGGCCAATGGTGTCGAGTATGTCGCCGCTGACGGCGCCACCCAAATCTTCGCTGCGCTCAGGCGATGTCAGGATCGACTGGCAGCAGGCGTTGGACTCGGCGCAAGCCAGCATGCCGCAAGCTACATTGGCGCGCATCGCGCGCGATGACAAACACGGCCTCTTCCAGATTCGTTTGCGCAAGCCGAATGACTTGCAGGACAGCGGTAGCGTGCGGGTATTCGTCGATGCCGGCGATGGCCATGTGCTGCACTCGCTGGATCCGCTCAAGGGCTCAGCCGGTGACGCCTTCATCGGCGTTCAGTTCGGTTTGCATAGCGGCCAAATGCTGGGTTTGCCGGGCAAGATATTCGTTGCGCTGCCGGGGTTGCTGCCGCTGCTGTTTACGATTACCGGCATCGTCATCTGGCGGCAAAAGCGCAAGTCGGAAAAGCTGGTGCGTGAGCGGCGCTTGCATCAAGCCTGAGTTCTGCCAGGCGCCGCAGCGCTTGTTTGCGCGCCGCTGGCGGCGAGTCGCATCAATGGCTCAGCAGGATGTTTTCGGAGGCGGCAGAACGGCTGCCTGGCAGCGGTGGATTGCTTTCTCCGTGATAGGCAAACACCACCGATTCTTTAACCGCTGCGGTGTTATTCCTGCCTGCCGCATGGAACAACCCGCTATGAAAAAACACCACATCGCCCTGATGTAGCGTGACTGCTTTGCCTTGCGCGAACAAGGCTTGATTTTCGGCCACTTCGGGGCGCAAAAAATCCAGCTGGTCCATCTGTTGCGGCTTGATATCGAAACGGTGCGAGCCGGGAATGAAGCGCAGGCCGCCGTTGTTTTCGTTTTCGTTTTCGTTTTCGAGCGCCAGCCAGACCGAAATCAATTCGTTGCGCGGGAACGACCAGTAGCGGATATCGCGGTGCCAGCCGGTCGCGGTACCGAAGTGCGGATGCTTGGTCATGACGCAATTGTGGTGCGCTAACGTCAGGCATACGCGTTCGCCCAGCAGCAGTTCCAGCATCGCTACCAGTTGCGGATTGTGCTGGCCCAGGCGCGGTAGCTGTCGTCGCGCTGGTAGGCATTGCGCAGGCGGCGTGCAGTGCGGCCACCGACGGCGTCGAGCGAGGTCGGCGCGCCGGCATAGCCGACCTCGGATTCATATTCCAGCGGCGCTACAGCTTGCGCCAGGTGGGCATCGGTGGTGGCCGCCATCAGTGCGCAATCGGCTGCGGAAACCATGCGCGGCAAAATCAGATAGCCGTCTTTTTCAAAGGCTTCAATTTGCGCTGCAGACAGCGCTTGGGTGGTGTTGGTAGACATCGTTATCTCGCGATCTTGCTTTGTTGCGCGCCCCGGCCGTGGTGCGGTTGATGGGATGGCTGGCCGGGGCATGCCTGTTCTGTTTATTTTTTCCTGGATTTTTCCAGCAAGGGAGCCAAATACCTGCCGGTAACGCTGGCCGGGTTTGCGGCCACCTGTTCCGGCGTGCCGGTGGCGATGATGCGGCCGCCGCCGGCACCGCCCTCAGGGCCGAGATCGATCAGCCAGTCGGCGGTCTTGATGACATCCAGATTGTGCTCGATGATGACCACCGTATTGCCCTGGTTGCGCAGGCGGTGGATCACCTTCAATAGCAGATCGATATCGCGGAAGTGCAAGCCGGTGGTCGGTTCATCCAGAATGTACAAGGTGCGCCCGGTATCGCGCTTAGATAGTTCGAGCGACAATTTAACGCGTTGTGCTTCGCCGCCGGACAAGGTGGTGGCACTCTGGCCGAGGCGGATATAGCCAAGGCCGACATCGAGCAGCGTGTGCAGCTTACGCGCAATCACTGGCACCGGCTTGAAGAATTCATGCGCTTCTTCGACTGTCATGCCGAGTACTTCGGTGATGTTCTTGCCCTTGTATTGCACTTCCAATGTTTCGCGGTTGTAGCGTTTGCCGTGGCAGACATCGCACGGCACATAGACATCCGGCAGGAAGTGCATTTCAACCTTGATGACGCCGTCGCCCTGGCAGGCTTCGCAGCGGCCGCCCTTGACGTTGAACGAGAAACGGCCAGCGTTGTAGCCGCGTTCCTTGGCCATCGGCACGGTTGAGAACAGATCGCGGATCGGCGTGAACAAGCCGGTGTAAGTAGCCGGATTGGAGCGCGGCGTGCGGCCGATAGGCGCCTGGTCGACTGAAATGACTTTATCGAAATGCTCCAGGCCGCCGATCGATTCATGCGCTGCCGGTTCTGCCTGCGAGCCGTACAAGTGACGTGCCGCAGCGTGGTACAGCGTATCGTTGACCAAGGTCGATTTGCCCGAGCCGGAGACGCCGGTGACGCAGGTCAGCAAGCCGACCGGCAGGTTCATCGTGACATTCTTCAGGTTGTTGCCGGTGGCGCCGGTGATGACGAACTGGCGCTCCGGATCAGCCGCAGTGCGCTGTTCCGGCACGGCGATTTTCAAGGTGCCGTTGAGGTATTGTGCGGTCAGCGATTTCTTGTTCTTGAGGATCTGTTCCAGCGTGCCTTCGGCGATAACTTCACCGCCATGCACGCCTGCGCCCAGGCCCATGTCGACCACGTAGTCGGCGGTGCGAATCGCATCTTCGTCATGCTCAACCACCAGCACGCTGTTGCCGATGTCGCGCAGGTGGCGCAGGGTTTCGATCAGGCGGTCGTTGTCGCGTTGATGCAAGCCGATTGACGGTTCGTCCAGCACATACATGACCCCGGTCAGGCCGGAACCGATTTGCGAGGCCAGCCGAATCCGTTGCGCTTCGCCGCCGGAGAGCGTGTCGGCACTGCGTTCCAGCGACAGGTAATCGAGGCCGACATTGTTGAGGAAGGTCAGGCGCGAGACGATTTCCTTGATGATGCGATCAGCGATTTCTTTCTTGGCGCCGGTCAGCTTGAGTTTTTCAAAGAACGATAACGTCTCGCGCAGCGGCGTCGCCGCGACTTCGTAAATGGCTCTTTCCTGCTTGCCGCTGCCGACCTTGATGAAGCGCGCCTCAACCCGCAGGCGGGCGCCGTGACAGGATGGGCATTCTTTCTCGTTGATGAACTTGGCCAGCTCTTCCTTGACCGCCATCGAATCGGTTTCGCGGTAGCGTCGCTGCAGGTTGTTGACCACGCCTTCGAACGTGTGTTCCTTGATCACGGTACGGCCGCGCTCATTGATATAGCTGAACGGAATGGTCTCCTTGCCGGAGCCGTACAACACCGCCTGTCGGGCTTTTTCGGGCAGCTTCTCGAACGGCATGTCAATGTCGAACTGGTAGTGCGCTGCGATGTTGGTCAGCATCTGGAAGTAGAACTGGTTGCGTCGATCCCAGCCCTTGACGGCGCCGCTCGCCAGCGACAGATTAGGGAAGGCGACAATCCGCTTCGGATCGAAAAACTCGATATGGCCGAGGCCGTCGCATTCCGGGCAGGCGCCCATCGGATTGTTGAACGAGAACAGGCGCGGCTCCAGCTCCTGCAGCGAATAGCCGCAGGTCGGGCAAGCGAATTTGTTGGAATATACGTGTTCCGTGCCGCTGTCCATTTCCAGTGCAACCGCCCGGCCTTCGGCCAGGCGCAGCGCGGTTTCAAAGCTTTCGGCCAGCCGTTGTTTGGTATCGGCCTTGACCTTCAGGCGATCGATGACGACATCGATGGTGTGTTTCTCGGTCTTCTTCAGCTTGGGCAGGTCATCGACTTCATAAATCTTGGCCGCGCCGGTGCCGCTCTGAATGCGGAAGCGCACAAAGCCATGCGCCTGCATCTGTTCGAACAGATCGACATGCTCGCCCTTGCGGTTGGCCACCACCGGCGCCAGAATCATCAGTTTGGTGTCGTCCGGCATCGCCAGCACGGCATCGACCATTTGCGAGACCGATTGCGCCGCCAGCGGCTTTTCCGGATGGTCAGGGCAGTACGGCGTGCCGACCCGCGCATACAGCAGGCGCAGGTAGTCATGGATCTCGGTCACGGTACCGACGGTGGAGCGCGGATTGTGCGACGTCGCTTTCTGTTCGATGGAAATGGCCGGCGACAAACCTTCGATCAGATCGACATCGGGCTTTTCCATCAGTTGCAAAAACTGCCGCGCATACGACGACAGTGATTCGACATAGCGCCGCTGGCCTTCCGCGTACAGCGTGTCGAACGCCAACGACGATTTGCCGGAGCCGGACAGGCCGGTAATCACGATCAGCTTGTTGCGTGGTAAATCCAGATTGATGTTCTTGAGGTTGTGCGTACGCGCACCCCGGATGCGGATTTCGTCCCGATTCTTTTCCATCTACAGCTTTCAGCGTAAGTTTAAGGCCGTGTTGGCTTGTTGGAATTGCAATTTCATGTCTGGAAGGCTTGCCGCCGCCATCGGCCATCCAATCTTGCCGATGCGCCGCAGCCCACTCAAACGGATCAACCTGACACTATATCAGGGTCGGGATGTTGAAGTTTGGCACGATAGCGCTCGGCTGCCACGGCACCTCCACAGATCGGCACGGAGGCTCTCGCCGAGGGGCCGCGCCGCGTCGCATATGCCTGTTTTCATAGCGGCATCTTGACGCATCGCAAGCTACTGTGATCCCTTTCCCTGATACTATAGCGGGTTGCAATTTCCGATTGCCCTACAACTCATGAGTCATATGTTGCGCCTGCCAGCCGGGCGTTATTGCCACTTCCGGTCATTTTTTATATGAATAGCGTGTCTAGTTCTTCCGATAGATCTTCCGATAGATCTTCCGATAGATCTTCCGATAGCGAAATCAGCAGCGGCATGAGCCGCGCCGAAGTCAAGGCGAGTGCTTCGCTGGCTTCGATCTTTGCCTTGCGCATGCTGGGCTTGTTCCTGATCCTGTCGGTGTTCTCGGTGCATGCCAAGACCTTGCCGGGCGGCGATAACGCCACTCTGGTCGGGCTGGCGATGGGGATTTACGGCCTGGCGCAGTCGTTCGGGCAAATCCCGTTCGGCGTCGCCTCCGATAAATACGGCCGCAAGAAGATTATCGTCATCGGTTTGCTGCTGTTTGCGCTCGGCTCCTTCATCGCCGCCGGCGCCGACAATATCTACTGGGTCATCATCGGCCGCGCGATTCAAGGTGCCGGCGCCATCTCTGCTGCCGTTACCGCCTTCATCGCCGATTCCACCCGCGAAGAGCATCGCACCAAAGCGATGGCGCTGGTCGGCGGCTCAATCGGCCTGACGTTTGCGTTGTCGCTGATCATTTCGCCGCTGCTTTATGAATGGGTCGGCATGGGCGGCATCTTCGGTCTGACCGGCGCCTTGTCGCTGGCGGCGATTGCTGTGGTGTTGTGGCTGGTGCCATTGGTGCCGTTGGTCAGGGCCAAGCGTGTGGCCTGGTCCGAGATTTTGCGCAACGGCGAACTGATGCGCTTGAATTATGGGGTTTTCGCATTGCACATGACGCAGATGGCGATGTTCGTGGTGATACCCTCGGCGCTGGTCAAATACGCCGGCTTGCCGGTGGCGTCGCACTGGAAGATTTATCTGCCGGTGGTCCTGGCGTCGTTCTTACTGATGCTGCCGCCGGTATTTGTCGGCGAGAAGCAGGGCAAGATGAGGCAGGTACTGGTGGCTGCTGTCGCCTTGTTATTGATCGTGCAACTCGGTTTATTGCTGACTTTTTCGCTGGAAATGATCCGCTGGCAATGGCTGGTGGTGTTGCTGCTGGGGTTTTTCATTGCCTTCAATGTGCTGGAAGCCAGCCAGCCTTCGCTGGTATCGCGGATTGCGCCGCCAGCCGCCAAAGGCGCCGCGCTGGGCGTCTACAACACCATGCAGGCGCTGGGTTTGTTCTGCGGCGGGGCGCTAGGGGGACTTCTTAAACAGCACGTCGGCGCGCCATCGGTTTTTATTTTAGGAGCGGCGGCAACCTTTTGCTGGCTTATAATCGCAGCCAGCATGAAGAATTTACCGCGTCGCGGCCAGAAATCAACCACGGCCGCAGCAGCGTAGCTCACACCGCGCAGCATGTTCCGCCAGGCAACATCAGACAACAAGCGCCTGCGGGCGCCATGCGTCAAGCGCAGTTTTCAACGCATTTTCAAGATATTGGTACTTAGGAGAGAATCACATGGCTTCGGTCAATAAAGTCATCATCGTCGGCAATCTCGGCCGCGACCCTGAAACGCGCTACATGCCGAACGGCGAAGCAGTCACCAACATTGCGGTTGCCACGACGGAAAGCTGGAAGGACAAGAATAGCGGCGAAAAGAAAGAACTGACTGAATGGCATCGGATTACTTTTTATCGCAAACTCGCGGAAATCGCTGGCCAGTATTTAAAAAAAGGCTCGCAAATTTACGTTGAAGGCCGCCTGCAGACACGTAAATGGCAAGACAAGGATGGTGCTGAACGCTACACCACCGAAATCATCGCCGACACCATGCAGATGCTCGGCAGCCGTCAAGGCCAGGGCGGCAGCGCCCCGATGGATGACGGCGGCGGTTACAACAGCGCGCCACCAGCGCGCCAAAATACCAGCGCCCCGGCAGCCCCAGCGCGCCAGCAAGCCCCGGCGTCGCGCCCGGCACCGAACTTCTCGGATATGGATGACGATATTCCGTTCTAGAGCGTACCCGCACTAGAGAAGTAATTAAAACCCCATAACTCTTTGAAGTTATGGGGGGTTTTTGTCTTTTACATGATCTCGGACGTAAGCAGTTTGCCGCCGCTTCTGCATACCTCAACGCAAAGTGTGAGCTTCCCCCGAAATTTAGTCTTCCATAGGTAACGTAAAATCAACGATCCTTTGGAAAGACCAGCAATGAAGAAGATACCAAAACAGATGTACACGGCGGAGTTCAAGGAGCTAGCCGTGCA
>NZ_JBIIVN010000164.1:0-5405 GCF_044339385.1 Collimonas sp.
GCTGTCCGCCAGCTTGACCAACTCAGGATCGGGCTTGGCCCGTTTGGTGCGTTTTACGTAGGTCATTTTTTCCTCTATGGTGGCAGTGTCCTGCCAAATGACCGTTTACACAAAACTAATTACACCCCCAGGATTGATTATGGCCGCGCGACCCGCCGATTCGTCAGCGCCACGACCAACCGACCAGTTGGCTGGCGCTGACTCTCACCGAAGGGAAAAACCGCCAGGTGCGGCGCATGACTGCCGCTGTCGGATTGCCGACGTTGCGCCTGATCAGGGTGGCGATTGGCCAGGTGTCACTGCAAAGCCATCCTCTGTGGCCCGGGGAATCAATTGAGATCGATCCCGCAGATCTGAGCAGACCGGCAAAGTAATACTCGGTACGCTACCGGAACAAGTTGCGCTGACGCGACAGAGACATTTGAAAACATATAAACCATTTTTTTGGAAAACAATGTCAACCATCTGTTTTCGGGTGTCGTTAATCGTAGTGATTCAACTGAATCATGGTTTGATTAACTCGCTAAATGAATGGAATGCAAAATGACTAAACTGATCGCTGCTCTGGTTGCCGGCCTGTTCGCTACTTCCGTTTTCGCTGCTGATGCAGCTCCTGCCGCACCGGCTGCCGCTGCAACTGCCGCATCGGCACCGACAGCAAAGAAGACCACGCACAAAGCCAAGAAGGCAAAGAAAGCAGCAAAAGCTGAAGCACCGGCAGCTGAAGCCGCTCCTGCCGCCAAGTAATTACAGCACTAGCTCCCATAGAAAGGCAGGTATATCCTGCCTTTTTTTACGTCCTGAAACAATATTCTCTTGCGCCGTACACCTCCCGCCGATTTCGCTCTCTGTATAATCGCCGTACCCAAAGGAGCCTTGATAACATGAGAAAAAATCGCCTGATTCACATCCCCGCAGTCATTTCCGCATCCATCGCCGCTTGCGCTTTTGCCTCACTACCGGCAGCGGCGCAAGAATATCAAACACTCCCGACCAAGCCTCTCAACATCGGTATCCACGTGATTAAAGCAGAGGTTGCACGCAGTGAAGCAGAGCGGGAGCAAGGTCTGATGTTCCGCAAGAAGATGGGCCCTAATGAAGGTATGGTCTTTGTATTCGATGCGCCGGCCGGCATCTGCATGTGGATGAAGAACACGCTGATTCCGCTGTCGGTTGCTTTCATCGACAAAAAGGGCGTTATCCTGAACGTGGAAGAAATGAAGGCACAAACGCTGGATTCACATTGCGCCGCCGGCGCAGCATCTTACGCACTGGAGATGAACAAAGGCTGGTTCAAGGGCAAGAACATCAAACCAGGCACCGTGATTGAAGGCTTACCGCAATAACCAGAACAACCAGAGTAGCAAACAGCGAGATCGACCGCCAAAGGGCAGCGGCGTTTGGTTCCTATCGCCCTCACGGTAAAGCGATGATGGCGATGACAAGCACAGCAACAGGCAATTCCGCCGAATAGCCTGTATGGCCAAAAAGAAAATAACTGAAAACAAAATAACTGAAAACAAAATAAAACAGAAAACCCTGAATGATATACACCATCCAGGGTTTTTCTTTATCCAACAACAAGCCGTAAAGCAGGCGGCAAGGCCGAGCTGAAAATACGATTAAGCTGCCAGCGCTTTCAGAGCTGCGTTGAGACGGCTCTTATGGCGTGCTGCCTTGTTCTTGTGGGTGATTTTCTTGTCAGCGATACGGTCGATAACCGATACCGAGTTTTGCAGAACCACTGCAGCAGCAGCCTTGTCGCCACCAGTGATTGCCTTGCGAGCAGCTTTGATTGCTGTACGCAGGGTCGAGCGTTGGCTCGAGTTATGCAGGTTTTGCTGAACTGCTTGACGAGCACGCTTACGTGCTTGTGCGGTATTTGCCATTTATATTTCCTAAAACGAGGTCGGGAATGCTTACGCGGCATAAACGAACCAGACCGCGACGCAGAATTCTGTAAAGCCACGGATTATAACCGTCTTTTGAAAAACAGGCAAACTGCTCTTGTTTCCGAAATAATTTTGTCGCAAGACGGCACATTTCGGTGGCGATGGCGGTCAGCTACTGTCGCATTCTTACAACTTTTTTGCGTCGCACCGTTGTAACACTGTTCTTCGGCAGCCAAGACAAGACGCCACGAGGCAATTCGGGCGAACCCACGGCAGGCGTTCTGCTGCCGTTATAATGCCGCTCCATGAACTTGCATAAAACGCTTGCCACCGTCTCTGGCATGACCATGTTGTCGCGTGTGACTGGGCTGATTCGCGAAATCCTGTATGCGCGCGCGTTCGGCGCCGATGCCTATACAGATGCTTTTGCCATCGCTTTTCGCATCCCCAATCTGCTGCGCAGGCTGTTTGCCGAGGGCGCCTTCTCGCAAGCATTCGTGCCGATTCTGGGCGAGTATAAAAATCAGAAAGGCGATCTGGTGACCAAACAACTGGTCGATCACGTCACCACCGTCCTGATCTGGGCCATGGTGCTGACCTGCATCATCGGCATTCTCGCCACCCCGGTATTTGTCTATTTCATCGCTTCCGGCTTGACGGGTAATGAGCAGGTATTCGAGGCATCGGTATTCATGACCCGGATCATGTTCCCGTATATCGGCTTCATGTCTTTCGTCGCGCTGGCTGGCGGCATCCTCAATACCTGGCGCGAATTCAAAATTCCCGCTTTCACTTCGGTGCTGCTCAACCTGGCCTTTATCGTCGCCTCGCTATTCGTGGCGCCGTATCTGGAGCATCCGATCTATGCGATGGCATTTGCGGTGCTGGTCGGGGGCGTGCTGCAAGTGGCGTTACAGGCCCCGGCACTGCTAAAGATCGGCATGCTGCCGAGGATTGCATTTAATCCCATGAGCGGCTTGCGCGATGTCGGGGTTCAGCGTGTATTGAAAAAAATGGGGCCGGCGGTCTTCGCTGTATCGGCCGCCCAACTCAGCCTGCTGATCAACACCAACATTGCGTCGCGGCTGGGCAACGGTAGCGTCTCGCTGCTGACCTATGGCGATCGTCTGATGGAATTTCCAACCGCCCTGCTGGGTGTGGCGCTGGGCACTATCCTGCTGCCTAGTTTGACCAAGGCCAACGCCGACAATGACCGTCTCGAGTATTCTTCGCTACTGGACTGGGGCCTGCGTCTGACATTTCTGCTGGCGCTGCCGTCCGCGGTCGGCCTGGCGACGTTGTCGGTACCACTGACGGCAACCCTGTTCCAACACGGAAAATTCGATGCCGCTTCTGTCGCCATCACCAGCCAGGTGCTGATCGCCTATGGCGTCGGGCTGATTGGCCTGATCGTGGTCAAGATTCTAGCGCCGGGCTTTTATGCCAAACAAGACATCCGCACCCCGGTCAAGATCGCCATCGGCGTGCTGATCGCCACCCAGGCAATGAATTACATCTTCGTGCCGCTCTTCGCGGTGGCGGGATTGGCGCTGTCGATCAGTATCGGCGCCTGCCTGAATGCCGGCTTCCTGCTCTGGAGCCTGATGCGGCGCGGCATTTACAAACCTGAAAAAGGCTGGATCCAATATCTGGTGCGACTGTTTACGGCGTTGCTGTTGATGGCGGCGGTTGCGCTATGGAGCGCCAATCAATTCAACTGGGTCGGCCCACATACCAATTCGCTGCTACGCGTTGGCGCGCTACTGGCGGTTATGGGGGCTTGCGGCGCGACCTACTTTGGGGCATTGCTGGCGATGGGCTTCCGCTTCCGCGACTTCAAGCGGATTGCGCATTAAGCAACGTGGACTGCACATTCAGCAATCTCCAAACTATTGCGAAGATACGCACCGGATGCACTCCGGAAACCTGATAGCCGCTCTTGATTTGGTTGTGGCAGTCCACTAGCATAGCGTTATGACGATTACATCTCTGGACTACTTTACCTCGCTGGTGCAGCAAGCCAATGATGTGCCCTTGTTTGAGGCGGCGCTGGCGATTGCTCAGGATGCTTATCCCAAGCTGGATTTCGACGCGCCGCAAAACGAGCTTGACCGTTTTGCGAACACCCTGAGGCAACGCCTGCCGACAAATGCATCAGCGATCCAGAAGTTGCGCCTGCTAAATCATTTCTTTTATCAGGAACTGGGATTTGCGCTCAACGTCAATAATTACTACGACGCCGACAACAGCTATTTGCAAAGGGTGATTGCCAAACGACGCGGCATCCCGATTTCGCTGGCGCTGGTGTACATGGAGCTGGCGCAACAGCTCGGCGTTGCGGTCAAGGGCGTGTCATTCCCCGGCCATTTCCTGATGAAGCTGACCATCCCGTCGGGCGATATCATGATCGATCCCGCCAACGGCGTCAGCCTGTCACGCGAGCAACTGGAGGAAAGGCTAGAACCCTATCTGGCCAGCGGCAACAATGCCGAGCGGGTCTCCCTGGCGACTTATCTGCAGGTCGCTCATCCGCACGACATCCTGGTCCGCATGCTACGTAACCTGAAATCGATATTCCAGCAAAACAGGGAGTGGCAGCGCTTACTAGGAGTGCAGCAGCGGCTACTGATTCTGCTGCCGGACGATGCCGAAGAAAGGCGTGATCGCGGCCTGGCATATGCACAACTGGATAACCCACAGGCTGCGCTGGACGATCTGGAAAATTATTTAGCGCATCGGCCGCAAGCGGCCGATGCTGAGCAATTGCAACAGCAAGCTGGGCAATTACGGGAGGCGTGCCGCCGTCTGAATTGACACACTGGCTGTCAGCGGCGAGACCACTCGCTGCGCAACAGCGAGACTTGCAGCAAGTCGTGATATTGATTGCGCCAATAACCGGCCTGACGCAACCGCCCCTCCTCGACAAAGCCCAGACGTTTCACCAGCTTGAGCGAAGCATGATTGTCCGGGTGAAACTGCGCTTCGACCCGGTTCAAATCCATGTGCTTAAAGCCCCACGACAAGGACGCAGTTAAAGCTTCCAGCATCAGGCCACGTTTCTGCGCGTGTTCCGCGAGTTCATAGCCGAGCACGCATTTGCGCCAGTTGCGATCCCAACGAAACAATCCACATGTGCCGAGCAGCTGCGGCTGCTCTTTGATCTGGAGGCCCCAGCGCACGCCTGGATTTTCTTGCTGACGCCATCCTGCAAAAGCCTTGATCAGGCCATGCGCGGCAGCGATATCCGTGAGCGGATCACTGCCGAACCAGCGCATCAGCTCCGCATCGCCATGAATGGCCAACAGTTCATCGGCATCCGAGGCGACGATTTCGCGCAATAACAGCCGATCAGTTTGGAGAGATGGAAATTCGGTTGGATTGGTCATCACCTAAAGTGGACCCATCTGTCCAGACAAATATCTGCATAGTTTAAGAAGCACTTCCTGCCTCCAATACAGCTGCGCGGCGCTGTCCCGGTTTTTCTGTTGCTCTTGGTGTTGCTGTTGATCTTGC
>NZ_JBIIVN010000165.1:0-5403 GCF_044339385.1 Collimonas sp.
CTTGAACTCCGCCGTGTACATCTGTTTTGGTATCTTCTTCATTGCTGGTCTTTCCAAAGGATCGTTGATTTTACGTTACCTATGGAAGACTAAATTTCGGGGGAAGCCCAGTTTCTGCTATATGGAGTTCTTCCTTTGACAATTGTTTTATACCTGATGGGCACGCCGCAACGCAAGAGAAATCGACAGCGAGCTGAAAAAAACGCGCGGTTATGGGCGCAACAAAAAGCCGCGCAAGATGCGCCTGCGGCCGATCCGGCGATAGCCCCACCAGAAAAATAATCTTCAAGCGCAGCGCTTATTTCAGCCAGATCAATGACGCCATTCGCCCCGTTAGCTGATCGCGGCGATAAGAATAAAACCTGCGGTCAGTCACCGTGCAAAAGCCACCGCCGTAAATATCCTGAACGCCGGCCTGTCGCAGCGCAAGCCGCGCCAACTGATAAATATCTGCCAGGTACTTACCTGGGCGAGCACCGATCGGATGAAAACATGCCTGGATTTGCTCGGCATGCTGAGTCGATTGCGCCGCATTGACGAACGCCGACAGAACATCAACTCCCACCTCAAACTGCTCCGGGCCGATTGCCGGCCCGAGCCAGGCGGCAATCTGTGCGGCCCCGGCCAGCCTCATGCGCGCGACTGTATTCTGCAGAATGCCAGCCATCAAGCCGCACCAACCGGCGTGGGCGGCGCCGACTATGCGCCCCTGCAAATCAGCGAATAGCACCGGCAGGCAATCGGCAGTCTGAACTACGCACACCACGCCGGGGCGGGTAGCAATAGCCGCATCGGCTTCAATGCCGATCTCCGCAGAACCGGCATCAATGACGCTATTGCCGTGAACCTGCGCCATCCATACCGGTTCGGCTGGCAACACGGCGGCAAGCAAGGCGCGATTGCTGGCAACCGCTTGCGGCGCATCGTTGACATGCGCCCCCAGATTCAACCCGCCTCTGCCATAGCCGTCGCCATAAGGCCCCAGGCTTGAGCCACCGTCGCGCATGGTTGAAATAGCCGCAATATTTTTCGGTACGTTAGCCCAGTCAGGAATGATCAATTGCATATGTCCAGCGTCCTAATCCAGTGACATGAAAACCAGCGCCGACTGCCCGCTCACGGGGTCGGCACTATTCTGGCGCAGTAATACCGGCACGCGCCAGCAACTCGGCAAAATCCTGCGGCAATGGAGCGAACCATTCGCAGGCCTTGCCGCTGAGCGGATGAATCAATCCAAGTCGCGACGCCTGCAACGCCTGACGCTGAAATGTCGGCATCAAATGCTGCTTGCCATACAGCGCATCGCCGACCAGCGCAAAGCCAAGCGACTGCATGTGTACACGAATCTGATGGGTCCGGCCAGTTTCCAGGCGACACCCCATCAAGCTGACCGGGCGGCGATCCAGCAGCCCGCTTGCCAGACGCTGATAGTGGGTGATGGCCGGCTTGGCGACCAAGCTATCCGATACCGCCATCTTGATGCGGTCGCGCGGGTGGCGCGCCATCGGGCTGTCGATGGTGCCGTTCAACTGCGTGCCCCATACCAGCGCCAGGTATTGACGCTTAACCGTACGGGCTTGTAGTTGGCGCACCAGATCAGTCTGCGCTTCCAGCGTCTTGGCAACCACCATCAAGCCGCTGGTGTCTTTATCCAGGCGGTGAACGATACCGGCGCGCGGCACGCCGACCAATGACGGCCAGCGAAACAGCAAACCGTTTAACAGCGTACCGGACCAGTTGCCGGCGGCAGGATGCACCACCAGCCCGGCAGGCTTATCAAGAACGATAATCGCTGCATCCTCGTACACAACCGACAAGGCCATGTCCTCTGCTTTGAATGCTTGCTCATCCGGCGCCGGCTGTGGCAGCACCACCACGGTCTCGTCGCCGTAGGTGGTCATCTTGGTCGTGGCCGGCTTGCCGTCCACGGTAACGTGTCCAGCCTCTATCCATTGCTGGATACGGCTGCGGGAATATTGCGGCACCAGGCCAGAAACCACCTTATCCAGACGCGAACCGCACACATCCGGCGTTAAATGCAGTACGATCGGCGCAGTTGCGGTCGCCGCATCGGCTGCCTCGATGCCCTCATCGATATCCTCGATATCGGCATCAAAATCAGCTTCGGGCAGACTTTCAGCCAAAGTTGGCTTGGTAAATGACATCACTTGAAGTCCCATCGGCTATAATCAATCCATCGTTAATACACGTAAATACGCACAATCTTGCAAACCACTATGCAAAAAAGACTCTTAAAACTAGCTGCTGTCGCATTCGCTCTGTCCCTGTCCGCGTGTGGCTTGTTGCCAGACAAGGTAGATGAAACCGCAAACTGGCCTGCGCCCCGATTATACTCGGAGGCCAAGGACGAAATGAACAGTGGTGGCTATGACAAGGCAATTAAGTACTTTGAAAAGCTGGAGTCCCGCTATCCGTTCGGCACCTATGCGCAACAGGCGCAGATGGATATTGCATATGCGCACTATCGTCAAGGCGAGCAACCTGAAGCATTGGCTGCTATCGACCGCTTCATCAAGTTGCACCCTAATCACCCGAATGTAGACTACATGTACTACTTGCGCGGCCTGGTCAACTTCAACGATAAAGTCAGTATTTTCGATTTCCTGGCGAGCGAAGATGCCACCGAGCGCGACCCGAAGGCGGCGCGCGATGCATTTGACGCGTTTAAGCAAGTCGTGGTGCGCTTCCCGAACAGCACATATGCCCCAGACTCACTGGCGCGTATGAAATATCTGGTCAATGCACTGGCCCAGTACGATGTCCACGTGGCGACTTACTACTATCGTCGTGGCGCCTACGTTGCAGCGGCCAACCGAGCCGAGAACGCCATCAAGGAATATCGAGATGCGCCAGCGGTTGAGGAAGCACTCTTCGTTATGGTCCGCTCTTATGATGCCCTGGGCATGACGCAATTGCGCGACGACGCCGAGCGGGTCATGAAGAAAAACTACCCTAACAGCCGCTTTTATAACGGCGGCGGACAAGTGGTTGCGAAAGCAACTTGGTGGAAATTCTGGAAATAATCATCCACTGATGAACGCCTGCTGCAGGTGTGATTAAAAAGCCTCGCTGTGCGAGGCTTTTTTGCGTCCACAACCCCGACACCGGTGTTGGACGACCGCTCAGAAGGCTTTTGGAAGGCGCATTGAGCGAATGGATTTGATGCAGGTGGTGCTGGAATTGCTGGGTCGCTGCCTCCCAAGAAAATCCAACCGCATGCTGTCGCACTTCTTGCCTGTCTAGCTGCAGCGCGCGCAGACAGGCAGAAGTCAGATCGACATCCAATATCCCGGAGCGACCATGCGCTACCACATCTACCGGACCGGAAACCGGGTAAGCCGCCACCGGCACGCCGCACGCCATGGCTTCTGCCATCACCAATCCAAAGGTGTCGGTTAGACTGGGGGAATACCATGACATCGGCACAGTTGTAATAAGAGGTCAGCTCATGATGCGGCTTAGCGCCGAGGAACTGCACCTGGGGGTAGCGTTGCTGCAACTCCTCGCGCTGCGGGCCATCGCCGATCACCCATTTACTGCCAGGCAAATCAACTTGCAGGAACGCCTCGATATTTTTTCCACGGCAACCCGGCCCACATACAAATAGAGAGGCCGCTCGATGCAGGCATGATCTTCGTCGACCGGCTTGAAGCATTCGGTATCGACTCCACACCCCCACAACACAAGACGGCGGAAGCCGCGCTGTTGAAGCTCTTGGAGCATGTGCTGAGTCGGCACCATAACCGCTTTGGACGGCCCATGAAACCAGCGCAGCCACCGATACGTGATCGCCTGTGGCAAGATCGAGCGAGCACTAAGATATTCGGGAAAACAGGTGTGGTAGGCAGTCGTGAAACCGATCTCCCGGCGCAGACAAAAACGCCGCGCTGCCAAGCCCATCGGCCCTTCTGTCGCAATATGGATGCAATCGGGGCCGAATGCCGTGAGGCTCGCCGCGACCCTGGCGTAAGGCTTGTGCGCGAGACGAATTTCGGGATAAGTGGGGCAGGCGAAGGTCGGAAAGTCATCGGGACTGAGCAGCAACACTTCGTGACCATTATTACGCAGGCAGGCGCATGTAGCCCGCAAGGTGTTGACCACGCCGTTGATTTGCGATTGTCCGGCGTCTGTTACGATGGCAATTCGCATAATTCACGATTATGGTGGGTAAATACGGTATTTTTTTGCTGCATGATTTCTTGCCATGTCACCAGCCGCAGTTCGCCGCTGGCCTCCTCTACCAGCGCCGACAGACTCTCCACCCAATCACCGTCATTGCAATAAGTGATGCCATTGATGTCGCGAATTTCCGGCTTGTGAATATGGCCGCAAATCACGCCATCGAGTCCCTTCTTTTGCGCCTCAGCCGCCAACGCATCCTCAAACGACGAGATGTAATTGACCGCGTTCTTGACCTTCAGTTTGAGGTATTGCGACAATGACCAGTACGGCAAACCGGCACGCGCACGCCAGCCGTTGAACCATTGGCTGACCTTCAGGATGACCGTGTAAAGGCCATCGCCGACATACGCCAGCCACTTGGCGCAGGCGATCACGCCATCAAACCGGTCACCGTGCAATACCAGCATACGCTTGCCGTTCGCGGTCGTATGCGCCAGCTCATCACGAATACGTATGCCGCCAAAATCGAGATCGATGAATTGACGCACCGCTTCGTCGTGATTGCCTGGCACGAAAATCACTTCGGTGCCCTTCTTGGCCTTTTTTAATACTGTCTGCACTACGTTGTTGTGGACCTGATCCCAATACCAGCGCCGCTTCAACTGCCAGCCGTCAACAATGTCGCCGACCAGATACAAGGTATCGGACTCGGTCGCGCGCAGAAATTCCAGCAGGCGAGCAGCCTGGCATCCGGTCGTTCCCAAATGCACGTCGGAAATCCAGATCGTGCGAAACCGGATCGGTTCGCGCTTTGATCCTGGGCCGGTGCCACGGAAAGTTGTGTCCAGAAACTGCTCGCCGGGCTTCATGCTGCCCTCGTTTCTTTTAGATAGTGGCGGGCGTAGCGGTCATCGAGTTTCGATAACGGCAGCAGTAGAAAGAAATCGGCCGAGTGAAAATCCGGATCCCAAGCCGGATCACCGCAAATCCAGGCGCCGCTGCGCAGGTAACCTTTCAACAGGAGGGTGTAATTAGTTTTGTGTAAACGGTCATTTGGCAGCACACTGCCACCATAGAGGAAAAAATGACCTACGTAAAACGCACCAAACGGGCCAAGCCCGATCCTGAGTTGGCAAGCTGGCGGACAGCCTGCTTGCCAACTACAAGAAACCTGAAGACCTGATTGGCGAAAATGGCTTGCTCAAGCAGCTCACCAAGATGCTTGTTGAGCGTGCCCTGGAGGTCGAAATGACTGATCAT
>NZ_JBIIVN010000166.1:0-5360 GCF_044339385.1 Collimonas sp.
CCTTGAACTCCGCCGTGTACATCTGTTTTGGTATCTTCTTCATTGCTGGTCTTTCCAAAGGATCGTTGATTTTACGTTACCTATGGAAGACTAAATTTCGGGGGAAGCTCAGTTTCTGCGCCACCTCGATTTCACGCTGGCTGCCGGCGAATACATTGCCATCATGGGTGATTCCGGCGTAGGCAAATCAACACTGCTGAACCTTATCGCCGGCCTCGATAACGTCGATGGCGGCGCCATACTGATTGATGGCGTTGCCATATCGAGTCTGGACGACGATGTCGCTACCCGTTTGCGGCGCCAAAAACTCGGTTTCATTTTCCAGGCATTCCATGTCTTGCCGCACCTGACCGTGCAACAAAACGTCGCCCTGCCATTGCTGCTGAACGGCGCCCCGCAGGGGCGCGCACTGGAGTTGCTGGCGGCGGTCGGACTGGACGGTCGCGGCAACGATTTTCCACGCCAGTTGTCAGGCGGCGAAATGCAGCGGGTCGCCATCGCCCGCGCATTGGTGCATCGGCCGACACTCATTCTGGCCGACGAGCCGACCGGCAATCTCGATCCCGATACAGCACACGAAGTGCTGGCTTTGCTACGCCAGGAAATCAAGGCCAACGGCGCCTCAGCCATCATGGTTACCCATTCGGCAACAGCAGCGGCCAGCGCTGACCGCATTCTGTTGATGACGGCAGAGGGCTTGCAAGCGCTACCGGAACAAGGGTGAACGGCTGATGCCGAGCGCCGCTCCCGCCACCGCGAAACGCCCCAATTCGATGCGCACTGTCACGCGCTGGCTGCTGCTGGGCGAATGGCGCGCCCATCCGGTGCGAGTGCTGGTGGCAATTATCGCGATTGCGCTCGGCGTCGCGCTCGGCTACGGCGTCGAACTGATCAACGGTGCCGCCTTCAATGAATTTTCCGCCGCCGCCAGAAGCTTGTCTGGCCAATCTGACCTGCAAGTACGGGGCGCACAAGGTTTATTCGACGAAAAATTCTATCCGCAACTAGCAACCCACTACGGCGTTGCGCTGGCCAATCCGGTTTTGGAACTGGACGCCAACGTGCCCGGAGAGCGCACTGCCCTCAAGATACTCGGCATCGATGTCATGCGCGCCGCACGCATTGCGCCAGACCTGATTGGCGTGCCAGATAGCAAACGACCTTTCGACAGCCTCGCCGATGACGCGATTTTTCTGTCAAGCGCTGCACAGGAATGGCTTCAGGTGCGCCCGGGCGATCACTTGGCGCTGCAAAGTGGCAGCGCAATCATCGACTTGCGGGTAGCCGGCGGCGTGACGGGCGCACGGGTCGGGCAGCGCATCGCAGTAATGGATATCGGAACCGCGCAATGGCGCTTCCAGCGCCTCGGAAAATTATCGCGAATCGATATCAAGCTGCAACAAGGCGTCAATCGTTCTGCATTCAAACAGGCGTTACAGACACAACTGGCAAACAACACCTTGCAAGTCTCGGAAAGCCAGGATCAGGACAGCCGCACCAATCGTATGTCGCGCGCTTATCGGGTCAATCTCAGTGTGTTGGCGCTGGTAGCATTATTTACCGGCGCCTTCCTGGTGTTCTCGACCCAGGCGCTGTCGGTGATCCGACGCCGCCCGCAGTTTGCGCTGTTGCGTGTGCTGGGTTGGCAGCGTGCGCAGTTATTGCGCCAAGTGCTGCTGGAAGGCAGCCTACTGGGCGTGCTGGGTGCGCTGCTGGGACTTTTTCTGGGCTACGCATTGGCGGCCACAGCACTGCATTTCTTTGGCGGCGACCTCGGCGGCGGCTATTTCCGCGGGGTACGACCAGACGTGCAATTTAATCTGCCAGCCGCGCTGATTTTCTTCGCGCTTGGCACCGCGATTGCCCTGCTGGGTAGCCTGGCTCCGGCAATCGAAGCCGGCCGCGCGCGCCCGGCGGCGGCGTTGAAATCGGGCAGCGAAGAAAGCGCCCTGACGCGGCTGGCAACGCCTTGGCCGGCGCTGGCTTGCCTGTCGCTGGGCGTGCTGCTGACGCAAATGCCGCCTGTATTGGACTTACCCATATTCGGTTATGTGGCAGTGGCATTGCTACTGATCGGTGGCATTGCGCTCATGCCACGACTGGCCGCACTGGCCTTCACTTCCCTGCAAAAATTTATGCTCGGACAACACCTCAGCGCAGTACCTGCCTTAGCGCTAGCGCGCCTGGCTAACGTGCCAGGACAAGCCTCCATTGCGTTGGGTGGCGTGCTATCAAGCTTCAGCCTGATCGTGGCAATGGCGATCATGGTCTCCAGTTTCCGCATCTCAGTCGACGACTGGGTGTGACAGCTATTATCGGCGGACATTTACGTGCGCACCGCCGGCAGCGGCGAAACCGCGACTCTGGGCCTGAGCGAACAGCAGGTATTGGCTGCAGTGCCGGGCGTGGCAAGCGCTACGTTCTTGCGCAGCACCAGCATCACCCTAGCCACCTCCCGACCGCCGGTAATCCTGATCGCCAGGCCGATAGATGTCGGCAACCCCGGCAACACGCTGCCACTGACCGGCGCAACGCTTGCGCCAGCGGCTCTCTCTGCCGCCAGTGCTGGCGGCGCAGTGCCGATCTGGGTTTCTGAGGCCATGGTCGACCTATATGGGTATCGGCTCGGGCAGCGCGCCATACTGCCAATCGGCGAGCGCCAACATCCGTTCGTGGTGGCTGGCGTCTGGCGCGACTATGCGCGACAAACCGGGGCAATTCAACTGCGTCTGAATGACTGCCAGCGCCTCAGCGGCGACAATCAAGTCAGCGATGCAGTACTCACCCTGCGACAAGGGGCCGATGCAAGCACCGTGATCAACGCGATGCGCCACCTAACGTTCGGCGGCATGCTCGAATTTTCGCAACCGGGAGAAATCCGCGCCACAACCTTGAAGATTTTTGACCGCAGCTTTGCGATTACCTACTTGCTGGAAATCGTCGCGATCGTGATCGGCCTGTTTGGCGTGGCCGCTACGTTTTCGGCGCAAACGCTGGCGCGTGCCAGAGAATTTGGCATGTTACGCCACATCGGCATCACTCGTCGTCAGATACTCAGCATGCTGGCGTTGGAAGGTGGTTTGCTGACAGCGCTCGGGATGGCAGTCGGCTTCGCGCTCGGATGGGCCATCAGCCTAATCCTGGTGTTCATTGTCAATCCGCAATCGTTTCACTGGACCATGGATTTGCACATGCCTTGGCGTGGCTTGGGCACGGTGGCAATTCTGCTGTTGCTGTCGGCCGGCACCACAGCATTGCTGGCTGGATTGCGGGCGGTATCGATCGATGCGGTGCGCGCCGTACTGGAGGATTGGTGACATGGATTTAAGATTACGCGATTGCCTGCTGGCGCTGCTCTTTTTATCGTTTGCGACGTCATTGCAAGCTGCGCCTCCGCAATTTGCCTCGGTGACGCCAGAGCGGCCAGTAACATTGCCGCAAGACAGCGGTGCCCATCCCGATTTCCGCACAGAGTGGTGGTACGCCACCGGCTGGTTGGCGATGCCAGACGGCAAGCCGCTCGGTTTCCAGATCACGTTCTTCCGCTCTGCCACCGATCATGATCGCGCTAATCCCAGCGCATTCGCCCCCGATCAACTGATCATCGCGCATGCGGCGCTGTCTGACCCTGCCGTTGGAAAACTGCTGCATGACCAGAAAAGCGCGCGCGCCGGTTTCGGCCTCGCCTATGCAAAAGAAGGCAACACCAACGTCGTCATCGACAACTGGCAACTGTTGCGCCAGGCTGATGGCCGTTACCATGCAAAGATCGACGCCAACGATTTCACCCTCGACATCAATCTGACGCCAACTCAGGCTCCGCTCTTGCAGGGAGCACGCGGCTATTCGCGCAAAGGGCCGTTGCCGAAGCAGGCCAGTTATTACTATAGCGAACCGCAGTTGCAGGTCAGCGGCAAGTTGACCCGCAGCGGCAATCAACAAATTATCAACGGCAGCGCCTGGCTTGATCACGAATGGTCAACCAGCGTACTCGCCGCTGACGCCACGGGCTGGGACTGGATCGGCGCCAATCTCGACGACGGCTCGGCCTTGATGGCATTCCAAATCCGTGGTCGCAACGGCGAGAAAGTCTGGTCCCATGCCACCTTGCGCGACGCCGCTGGCCAGATCACGCAGTTCAACCCAGACCAGGTAGCATTCCGGCCGCAGCGCACCTGGCGCTCGCCGCGCACCAACGCCAGCTATCCGGTGCAAGCCGCGCTGCGTACCGGTGCTCTTGCATGGCAGCTAATCCCATTACAAGACGATCAAGAACTAGACTCGCGCGCCTCGACCGGCTCGGTATATTGGGAGGGTGCCGTCACCGTCAATCGCGACGGCAAGCTTGCAGGGCGCGGGTACCTTGAATTAACCGGCTATTTGAAGCCACTGAAATTCTAGGGCCTAACCGAGAGGGAAATGCAACGGCGCAATCGCGGCGCTCACTGGCGATTCTGCAACCTGAGCAGATCAGCGCGAATCGGCTACAGCGTCGCTCGCCCGGCCTATGGTTTTCATTTACTTCACCAACGGCTACACTGAAAGCGAAATGTCAGTAGCACCTGAAAGGTGATACATTTAACACAGCACCTTTCTCGCCATGGCCTCACGCTAATCTGATGTGCTGTTTTTTATTGGGAGACGCATGAAAAATCTACCGCGACGTTTACCTGTCTCGCCCCTGTTTCTAGTCTCGGCGCTGTCCATGTTGACGCTGGTCGGCTGCGTAATACAACCCCCACTCACCCCACAACCCGGCATGCGCAACAGCTATAGCCCACCGCCACGCAGCACGCCAAGGCCACCAGAGGAGGCGCCGGTCTCGCTGTCGGAGTCGCTTGACCCTTCTGAACAGATCGTTGATATACCACTGCAATCGGCTGGACGCAAAAACGGCGAGTTGCCAGAATTATCGGAATTGTCGGCCTTGGTGCAACGCATGGCGCTGAGAAACAGTTGCGCGCCAGCAGCCAGGCCATCCTTGATCGCCAAAAACGGCGACGTTGAAACCTACCAGATCAGTTGCCAGGATGGCCAGCAACAGATCTACAAATGCGAACTGCGGCAATGCCGCATGATGAACTGAATCCAAATCAACGTGCCGCGTCCATGAAAACAGTATTAGGAATACTTGCCATCATTTCACTTCTGGCGGGCTGTGCTTATCCAAACCTAAAGTGCAATGATCCCGATGTCCGACCATCCTGGTGCGACGATACCGGCGGCTTGATAAGCGGCTCACTATAGTGGACCCGGAAATCCGGACAATAGTTTAAGGAGTATCCTGCACTGAACAACGAAGGCAGGATATGAACGAATTAAAACGAAACAGTTTCAGCGGGCAACAAAAAAGCGAAGGT
>NZ_JBIIVN010000167.1:0-5330 GCF_044339385.1 Collimonas sp.
GATCGGGCTTGGCCCGTTTGGTGCGTTTTACGTAGGTCATTTTTTCCTCTATGGTGGCAGTGTGCTGCCAAATGACCGTTTACACAAAACTAATTACACCCTCGCGATTGCAGCATTCGGCTTGCATGGCACGCTGATCGTTGGCGAACCGCATGTTTTGTCGTCTGCGACCCGGCGCAACCTGGCCAGCATGTTGGCCGACGCCAGCGTGTCGTTATCCTGCTGTACGGAGGACTCAGTCACATTATGCGGTGCCGGTTTTGGCAGCGATGTGTTGGGTAGCCCCTTGCACGCATTATGGCATTTGCATCAGCAACTCAATACGCAATCCCAGTTCGCACCATTGCAAGCGGGTGAGATCATTACTACTGGCACCTGGACCGATGCGTATCCGGTACAGGCTGGGCAAACCTGGGTGAGTGCTTTTTCGGGAATTGCGCTGCCGGGGCTGACCGTTTCTTTTGTCTGAGCCCGGCCGGCAATGCTATTACTCTTGCTCGCCGTTACGCGTGGCCTAGATAAAAAATGCCGTTCGACCTGTTAGCTGAACGGCATTTCTTGTGTCTGCTTACTTTTCAATGCATAGCGCGGCGCTGCTGATTTATTCCTCGCGCAGCCAGGTCTGGGTGCGCCCCAGCAGCGGCACACCGATGTAGCCGCGCACATTGAGCTTCTTGCCGCCATCAGCCAGCGACATCTTGCTCTTGTAGACCTTGCCGTTGTCGGGATCAAGAATCTGACCGCCGTTGTATTCATCGCCGTCATGCTTCATGTCGGTGGTGATGGTCATGCCAAGAATAGGCTGGTCTTTCAGCGCACCTTCACATTTGACGCATTTCGGATTCTGATCCTCGCTTGGATCGCGCAGCAGTTTCTCGATCTTGCCGCGCAGTTCACCGTTGGATTCGGTGATACGGATCAGCGCTTTCGGTTTTCCGCTATGGTCATCGATATTTTTCCAGAGTCCGACTGGCGTGTCGACGTCTTGAGCGAAGGCGGCCATGGACAACATGGTGCTGCCAGCGAGGGCCACCACCATCATTCGCTTTGAAAGTTTGTGCATGCTCTGTCTCCTGTTTTATATTGCGCCCGTCAGCATTGCTGCAGCCGGGCGTTACTATGGATTAGTAAGGAATCAAGATACGTTTAATTTTGCAAACTGTTCGCGCAACTTCGTTAGCGTACCTGAAAAATTCGCCAGACGCTCCTGCTCTTGTGCAACTACCTGCGCCGGGGCCCTCGCCACGAAGCTTTCATTGCCCAGCTTGGCCTGCGCTTTAACGATTTCACCCTCGATACGGCTGATTTCCTTACCGAGCCGCTCGCGCTCGGCTGCGACGTCAATTTCTACTTTGAGCAGCAGCTTGACATCACCGACGATCGATACCGGCGCCGGTGATTCGGGGAGAGTCTCTACTACTTGCACTTCCGATAATTTGGCGAGGGCTTGCAAGTATGGTGCAAATGATTGCAACGTCTCTTGCTGATCCGCGGCACCTGCAATGATCAGCGGTACCCGCAAAGCCGGCGACAATTGCATTTCGCCGCGTAGGTTGCGACAAGCGTCCGTGAGCGATTTCAACTGCGTCATCCAGGCTTCGGCACTGTCGTTGATCTTTTCCAGATTCGGTTCCGGATAAGGCTGCCGCATGATCGAGTCGCCTGCTGCGTCGAGCGTCTTACCTGTCAGCGGCGCGACGCTTTGCCACAATGCTTCTGTGACGAACGGGATGATAGGATGCGCCAGGCGCAGCACCACTTCCAGTACGCGCAGCAAGGTGCGCCGAGTAGCGCGTTGCTGCGCTTCGTTGCCTTGTTGGATCTGCACCTTCGCGACTTCCAGGTACCAGTCGCAATATTCATCCCAGACGAATTTGTAGATGGCCGAGGCGATGTTGTCGAAACGGTAGTCGGCAAAGCCCTTGGCGACTTCGGCTTCGGTACGCTGCAGCAGCGATACGATCCAGCGATCAGCCTTTGAGAATTGCAATTTTTCCTTGTCGCAGACGCCAGGCGCATGGCCGTCGAAACCGCAGTCCTTGCCTTCGGTGTTCATCAACACGAAGCGGGTCGCATTCCACAGCTTGTTGCAGAAATTGCGATAGCCGTCGCAGCGTCTCAGATCGAAGTTGATGTTGCGGCCGAGCGTCGCCAGCGAGGCGAAGGTAAAGCGCAGCGCATCGGTGCCGAAGGCTGGAATGCCGTCGGCGAATTCCTTGCGGGTGGCTTTAGCGATGCTGTCGGCTTGCTTTGGATTCATCAGACCGACAGTACGTTTGGCCACCAGATCGTCAAGGCTGATACCGTCGATCAGATCGATCGGATCGAGCGTATTGCCCTTTGATTTCGACATTTTCTGGCCGTTACCGTCACGTACCAAGCCGTGTACGTAGACGGTCTTGAACGGTACCTTGCCGGTGAAGTGGGTAGTCATCATGACCATCCGCGCGACCCAGAAGAAGATGATATCGAAACCGGTGACCAGCACCGACGATGGCAGGAACATTTTGTAGTCTGGCGTCTCTTCTGGCCAGCCGAGCGTCGAGAACGGCACCAGTGCTGACGAGAACCAGGTGTCGAGCACGTCATTGTCGGGCGTCAGCTTGCCGGTATAGCCGGCAGCGGCAGCTTTGGCTTGTGCTTCAGCTTCATTGCGAGCGACGTAGATCTTGCCGTCCTCGGCATACCAGGCCGGGATCTGGTGGCCCCACCACAGTTGGCGGGAAATACACCAGTCCTGAATGTTGTTGAGCCACTGGTTGTAGGTGTTGTTCCAGTTTTCCGGGATCATCTGGATTTCGCCGTTGGCGACTTTTTCCAGCGCTACTTCGGTAATCGATTTGCCGGGGAAGTATGTGCCTTCCGGAGCTGGTTTGCTCATGGCCACGAACCATTGGTCGGTCAGCATCGGTTCGATCACGACGCTGGTGCGGTCGCCGCGCGGCACCATCAGCTTGTGCGGCTTGACGGAGTCGAGCAGGCCAGCGGCATCGAGATCGGCGACGATCTGTTTGCGGGCGACGAAGCGGTCCAGGCCCTGATATTTGGCCGGGCCGTTTTCGTTGATCTTGGCGTCCAGCGTCAGGATGGTGATTTGCGGCAGCTTGTGCCGTTGTCCCACCGCATAGTCGTTGAAGTCATGCGCCGAGGTGATCTTCACGCAGCCGGTGCCGAATTCCTTGTCGACATAACTATCGGCGATGACCGGAATTTCGCGCTCGGTCAGCGGCAGCTTGAGCATTTTGCCGACCAGGTGGGTGTAACGTTCGTCAGTCGGATCGACGGCGACGGCAACGTCGCCCAGCAGCGTTTCCGGACGGGTGGTTGCCACCGTCAGGTAACCGCTGCCATCGGCGAACGGATAGCGGATATGCCACATCGAACCGTCTTCTTCTTCAGACAGTACTTCCAGCTCCGAGATGGCCGTGCCGAGCACCGGATCCCAGTTGACCAGACGCTTGCCGCGATAGATCAAGCCTTGTTCGAAGAGCCGCACGAAAACTTCGGTGACGCTCCCCGACAGCTTCTCATCCATCGTGAAATATTCACGGCTCCAGTCGGTCGAAGCGCCCATGCGGCGCATCTGGCCGGTGATGGTGGAGCCGGATTTTTCTTTCCATTCCCAGACCTTTTCGACGAATTTCTCGCGGCCGAGATCATGGCGTGAGACTTTCTGTGCATCGAGTTGTCGTTCGACCACGATCTGGGTCGCAATGCCGGCGTGATCGGTGCCGGGAATCCAGGCCGTGTTGAAACCGCGCATGCGATGGTAACGCGTCAGACCATCCATGATGGTCTGATTGAAGGCGTGCCCCATGTGTAGCGTGCCGGTCACGTTGGGCGGTGGCAACTGAATGCTGAAGGAAGGTTTGTCGGCGTCGGTGGTAGCGGTGTAATACCCACGCTTTTCCCACTCGCTACGCCAGAATTGTTCAATCTCGGCAGGGTCGAAAGACTTGGCTAATTCCATGATTATTGGTGTTTTTTCCTAAAACGACGATTATAAAGTACGCAGTCGATTGGCTTCTAACATTGCAGACCGGGATCGCGATTTTTTGACGAACTGACAATCTTGTCGACGCATTTGTGGCCGATGCCCGCGTTTTATATGCGATCGGAGATAGGCAAGCCTGGATTTTGATATGCCGCAGGCGGATTGCGGGTGTAAAATTCGTCCGCTGTCTTGGTATTGATTCCAAGGCGGCACAACGCTAGGGGTCCTGATTGCTGAAATGCCATGCAATCGGGTGAGAAATACCCTCGAACCTGATCTGGGTAATGCCAGCGAAGGGAAGCTGTCGAGATTGTTGTCGGCCGATCCATCACATATCAAGGTGATCCCGCGCCGCCAGACTCGAAAACCCCTTTGCTGGCTCCAAGCCATGCATGACAAGCAAAGGAGCCAAAATGAACGCCAATCCGAAATTCTTATCCGCCACTGCCACGGTGGATGATGCTGCAATCCATCCCCTGCCGAATTCCCGCAAGGTCTATGTTACTGGTTCGCGCCCCGACATCCGTGTGCCGATGCGGCAGATCAGCCAGTCCGATACGCCCGCTTCGTTCGGCGCCGAAAAAAATCCGCCGATTTATGTCTACGACACGTCCGGCCCGTACACCGATCCTGAGGTCAAGATCGATATCCGCTCCGGCCTCGCAACGCCGCGCCTGCCATGGATCACAGAGCGTGACGATACCGTAGAATTGCCGGGCCCGAGCTCGGAATATAGCATCGAACGGTTAAACGATCCGCAACTGGCAGAATTGCGCTTCAATCTGCACCGCAAGCCGCGCCGCGCCAAGGCTGGCAAGAATGTCTCGCAAATGCATTACGCGCGTCGAGGCATCATTACGCCAGAAATGGAGTTCGTGGCGATCCGCGAAAACATGCGCCGCAAGGAATATCTGGAGGAGCTGAAGGCGTCCGGCCCGATGGGCAATAAGCTAGCCGAGTTGATGGGCCGTCAGCATCCCGGTCAGTCATTCGGTGCTTCGCTGCCGCCTGAAATTACGCCGGAATTTGTGCGTGACGAAATTGCCCGTGGTCGCGCCATCATTCCGGCCAACATCAATCACCCGGAAATCGAACCGATGATCATCGGCCGCAATTTTCTGGTGAAGATCAATACCAACATCGGCAATTCCGCAGTCACATCGTTGATCGGCGAAGAAGTCGAGAAAATGACCTGGGCAATCCGCTGGGGCGGCGATAACGTGATGGATCTGTCGACCGGCAAGCACATTCACGAAACCCACGAATGGATCATCCGCAACTCGCCGGTGCCGATCGGTCCCGTGCCGATCTACCAGGCGCTCGAGAAGGTCGACGG
>NZ_JBIIVN010000168.1:0-5318 GCF_044339385.1 Collimonas sp.
GCATTCGACGCTTGGCTATCGTTCACCCTGCCAGTATTTAGATGACTGGCTCACTGAGCAACATCAGGAAAAACAGGCGGCATAAAAGCCACCTGTTGGGAGACGAAAAATCGAGGGAAGCTCAAACTTGTACGACTTGCCGCGCAAAATTAATTTGGTAATCGGCCAACACGAGAGTTGCCGATACATACCGCCATACAAATAACCGGCAAACGGATCGGCATCGGCTGCTCAGGCACGCAAAAAGTGAAACAAATTTCTCAGCATTGCCGCCGTTGCACCCCAAATAAAGAAGCGCTCATAGGGCATTGTATAAAAGCTCCGGCGATAGCCATCGGGCAGATCAATACTACGTAACTGATGATTCAGACCATCCATCAGGAATGCCAACGGCACTTCGAAAATTTCTGCCGCCTCATTGGGATCGGCACGTAAGCTGAGCGGAGGGGAAATCAGACACACTACCGGCGTCACACGATAACCGGTGCCGGTAAAATATTCGGGTAAAGTGCCGATCACTTCAACCTGGCCCCGCGCCAATCCGATTTCCTCTTCAGCTTCGCGCAATGCAGTCTCAACTGCAGAAGCATCGCTCTGCTCCATCCGCCCGCCAGGAAAACTCACCTGCCCGGCATGATCGGTTAAATGTGCGGCGCGCTGAGTAAACAGCAACGTCGGTTGCTCCTCATGCATGACGATTGGGATCAACACCGACGCTGGCGTTACCGGGTTACCCTGCTGCATGCGCTGAATGGCCTGGCTATCAAGATCTTCGGGGCGCCAATCCGGTTGATGTGCAAAACGCTGACGCAGCCAGGCAGCACTCATCCTCTCCAGCGCAAGTGCTGACTCACCAGCGACGGCATCTACCGGCATCATCAAAGGATCGAAAGTTAACTTAACCAAGAAAATTCCCCAAAAAAACTATCCTGCCCCATATTGCTAAAAAGCACCATGGGCCACTGCATATATTTCACCGCGGACATAGATGATAACAATTACTGTGATTTTTCTTAGCCGTTAATTTACAAGCGAGACGCGACAGGAAGCCAGTAATAACGATGACAATGCTACTAAAACAGCCCAAGCGTACTATCGGCAAGGGCAACGACGGATAAAAAAAGACACCTGGCGGTGTAATCCCGTTCAGCTCAGTTAAGGTCTTTTTTGAGGACACGGAGGTATATCGCTGAGGTAAAGCCTTCACGGCCCGGTCGAATTTTCGGCCGGGCCGTTCCTCATTGAGGGATTGATACCAAGCGCCGCTGGCGTCGTTGCAGCAACGCTGCCAATTTTCACTGTGCGCGCGTGACAGCGGCCAAATACAGCTCGCACTGAATCACGTAGAGGGCACGGATGAAGCTGATCTCGGTTCGGCCTTCGCCTTCTCCAGTCTCACCAGGTTGTGGGTGAGCACTGCCCAAATCTCTTAATACCCGCCATCGACAGCCCTGCTGCGCAACATTAATGCCATGCCCGGTATGGTCTGCTTGAGTTCGCGGTAACTCGTCTCGATTTGCCAACGGCGTCTGTAGCAGGCAGCAATGTCGGCAGCCTTGTAGCGCTTGCTATCAAACAAGGAAATCAGCAACACCCTTTTGCGTGCAAGCTGATTGCTGACAGTAGTGACACGGGCCTGCCCCACTTCGGGCAAAGCCCGAAATTTCTTGCGTGCGTGTGCAACAGCACTCTTGCTGACAAACAGAATCTGAGCATCCCGCAACGCCAGATCGAGATCGCCGACGCCCTCGCCAATGGAGTGATGACGATAAAGCGCTAACGCAACAACGAGCAAGACAACTTGCTCGGCTGGGAATCGCCTCTACCGAATAGTCGCCTTGCCTAAATAGCCGGCAACTTGTTTTATCCACTCATAGGGCAAATGCTGCCAAAATGCTCCCAGCTGGATAATTATTGTACTTCAGCAATAAAATGGGGGCATCAAACATGATGGGCAAGGGCTAACAGCAGCGATCCCCGTTCACATCCCCAAAAATGAAAATGCCGTTCAGCTTTAACTGAACGGCATTACACCTGACGGCGCCTTTTTTCAGGCAATACCTATGCCTGACTCGACACAACTTACTCGGCTGCTGGTGCAGCCTTTGCAGCGTTGCGACGTTGTGGCAATTTTTCCTTGATACGTGCCGATTTACCGGAACGCTCGCGCAGGTAGTACAGCTTGGCGCGACGGACATCGCCGCGGCGCTTGACTTCGATCGATGCGATCAGTGGCGAGTACAGCTGGAATGTACGCTCAACGCCTTCGCCGGAAGAGATCTTACGAACGATGAAGTTGGAGTTCAAACCACGGTTACGACGCGAAATGACAACGCCTTCGTAAGCCTGAGCACGCTTACGCGTACCTTCAACCACGTTGACGTTCACAACGACTGTGTCGCCTGGTGCGAAATCAGGGATATTTTTGGCAAGGCGAGCAATTTCTTCTTGCTCAAGTTGTTGGATCAAGTCCATTTTTAGCTCCAAATACCATCTTGCTGACGCCAATCGGTGATATACACCTGCTCAGTAGAGGATGGGGTTAAACATAGGCGACCGGCTGGCCTCCCGTTGGTACTACTGGTACTACTGGTACTACTGGTACTACTGCTTGGTACTACTTCTGCTGCTCGATGCAATCTGCTTTTGTCACTGGCATGAATCGCGCGCCTGGCGCATGATTGATTCCCAGCCAAAAAATTTACAGGTCACGCAAGAATTTTTCATCGGCACCGCTCAGCAAGCCTGCCTCGCGTATCTTCTGAATCAAATCCGGACGCTTGCTTGCGGTCGCAAGCAACATTTGTTGACGCCGCCATTTTTGAATTTCTGCATGATGCCCACCCATCAGCACTGCAGGCACCGCTAGACCTTCATACACTTCCGGGCGGGTGTAATGCGGACAATCCAGCAAGCCATTAACAAAACTGTCTTCGACCGCCGATGCGCCGTCATTCAACACACCGGGCAATTGTCTGATCACGGCATCCATCAGCGCCATCGCCGGCAATTCGCCACCGGATAACACGAAATCGCCGAGGCTGATTTCCTCATCCACACAACGATCCAGCAAACGCTGGTCTACCGCCTCATAACGGCCACACAACAAAACCAGGCCAGACTCAGCGCTAAACTGCATAACCCGCTGATGCGTCAACGGCTTGCCTTGCGGTGACAAATATACGACTTTCGGGGCTGGTAAATCCTGCCTGAGCTGACGTGCCTTGGCCGCCTCAATCGCAGCTTCCAGCGGCTTTGCCAGCATCACCATGCCAGGACCGCCGCCATAAGGCCGATCGTCCACGGTGCGATGGTTGTCGGTGGTGAAATCGCGTGGATTCCACATCGCCAGCTCGCATTTTTTTTGTTCGAAGGCGCGACGGGTAACCCCTGATTGCGTCAACGCTGCGAACATTTCGGGAAACAGTGTGACGACATCAAATTGCATCCCGCTCACCCTTCTGCTCCGCTCGCAAATGCTGAAGCAATTGCGACTCTAGCTGCCGGGGTTTAATAATCAAGTCCCCCAGTCAACCGTAATTTTTTTAGCTGCCTGATCTACCGTCTTGACAAACTGATCAACAAACGGGATCAATAATTCTGGCGCAGCCTTTTCTTGATCTGCCGTTGCCTGGACCGTGATCCGGAGAATCGGATGCGCACCGTTGTCCATCAGATCAGCAACTACACCCAGATTTTCGCCCTGCAGATTTTCAACTGCCAGGCCGATCAGGTCGACCCAGTAAAATTCGTCATCCGAGAGCGCTGGGAACTGGCTGCGTGGGATATGTACCACCGTGCCTTTCATAGCCTCGGCTGCATCGCGCCCTGCTATACCCATCAGACGCGCCACAATGTCGCCACTGTGATTTTTCGCCTGCATCATTTCAACATCGCGCAGCTCCGGCGAATTCTGCCGGCCCAACCACCATGTCTTGGCATGCAACAACGCGCCGGCATCTGCCGAATACGGTTTGATCCGCACCCAGCCATTGATACCGTAAGCGCCAGTAACGTACCCGACCACCACCAAGTCCGGAGGTATTACAGATCCAGCTTGTGCTATGGTCGACAAATTCACTGACGCGTTCAACGGTTCAAACTGCCGAATTAAGCAGATTTCTTGGATGCGTCAGCAACCAAACGAGCGACTGTCGGCGACAATTGCGCGCCAACACCTTGCCAATGCGTCAGGCGATCCTGAGCAATACGGAAAGTCTCTTCGGCACCAGACGCTACCGGATTGTAAAAACCGATGCGCTCGATGAAGCGACCGTCACGACGATTGCGCGAATCAGTAGCTACGATGTTGTAAAAAGGACGCTTCTTTGCGCCACCACGGGATAAACGAATAACGACCATAATGTTTCCAAAAAGTGTTCGAACACGGAAAAAGCCGCAAATTATAACGCATACCCAAGCCAACCCGCAACCAGGCCGGGCCATAGGTGTGGTTTCTCTGCGTCAAACTAATTTGCAGGACTACCCAAATCGCTGTGCCGGCAGCATGGGAAGCGAGATGAGCGAAGACAGGCCTGCGATTCAAGCTGTACACTACCATCCGATTCCTTCGCCTTTCCAGCTCGCATGATACGGGCAGGAATTGCTGAGAGCGACATCTAACCCGACATCTTAACATTCTACCCACCAGATACAAGGAATTGCGGCTTTTTAATGTACATCCCAGGCGAGCATCCACCCCACCAGGCAGCCAATGACAACTAGCCACAAGAACAAGACTTGCGCGACTTTCCTTGCCACCGCATTCGGCAGTATCGGCTTGCACCGCTTCTATCTGGCCGGATTGAGAGACAAATGGGGCTGGCTCCACCTGATTTCGCTGCCTCTTTCCCTATTGGCCTACATGGCCTGGCGACAAGACCAACTGGTACCCTTCCTGTTTGCTCCGCTGGTAATCTCAGGGCTGGTGGCGTGCATTGAGTCACTAGTGATCGGCCTGACACCGGACGACAAGTGGGATGCCACCTACAACCCAGACTCCGGCAAGCAATCCGACTCCAGTTGGTTTGTCGTATTGCTGGTGGTACTGACATTGGGGATCGGCGCGATTGCCCTGATTGGCGCTATAGCCCGCACTTTTGATTTGCTGCTCACAGGCGGCGCCTACGGCTGAAGCCGTTGGCAGCGCCTGCAGAAGAAAAAAAGCGACCATTTTTTGTGGCCGCCTTTCTTGAAAAAACCAAATACATAGTCCGCCCTGAACAATCCCATTTCCCAATAATTGTCTCAAGCCGTGACAGTCGCCATACGCCACATCGGCCAAAGCATTACCAGAAACGCAGCGCAAAAAAGCCGCA
>NZ_JBIIVN010000169.1:0-5209 GCF_044339385.1 Collimonas sp.
CGAAACGCTTCTTTGGCGCCGCCCGCAACATCGAAGAAGGCGGTTCGCTGACCATCATCGCCACTGCGCTGATCGAAACCGGCAGCCGCATGGATGACGTGATCTACGAAGAATTCAAGGGTACCGGCAACATGGAAGTCCACCTGGAACGCCGCCTTGCCGAGAAGCGCGTCTACCCGGCGATCAACCTTAACAAGTCCGGCACCCGTCGCGAAGAATTGCTGATCAAACCGGATCAGTTGCAAAAGATCTGGGTACTGCGCAAGCTGCTCTACAGCATGGATGAGATTGAAGCGATGGAGTTCATCCTCGACAAGATGAAATCGACCAAGAACAACGCCGAGTTTTTCGACATGATGCGTCGCGGCGGCTGATCAACCTGGATTGATCAGTCAAGGTTGAAGGTGACGGTTGAAAATTGCGGTTGAAAGTTGCAGTTGAAAGTTGCAGTTGAAAGTTGCAGTTGAAAGTTGCAGTTGAAAGTTGCAGTTGAAAGTTGCAGTTGAAAGTTGCAGTTGAAAGTTGCAGTTGAAAGTTGCAGTTGAAAGTTGCGGTTGAAAATCTCTCAGCCGTCATGCAGAAAAAAACAGGCGCAAAATGATGAGGTAATTTTCGGCAATGGTAAGCCTAACAGGCTGAGCCATTCCCGCATCCTTACACCTGACGACATCCGCACTGGCCACCCCTGGCGGTACGGTTAAATGCTTTCCTTGCAACCACCCATTCCGGCAACCGCACATCATGGCAAATATCCCAACCAGACAATCCAAATTCGGCACCGTTCTGCGTGTTACCAGCGGCAATTTCATGGAGATGTTCGATTTCTTCCTGTTTGGTTTTTACGCAACCTACATTTCCAAGACCTTCTTCCCGGCGGGTGACGAATTTGCCTCGCTGATGCTGACCTTCATGACTTTCGGCGCCGGTTTCCTGATGCGCCCGCTGGGCGCCATCATCCTTGGCGCCTACGTCGACCGGGTTGGCCGCCGCAAGGGCCTGATCGCCACGCTGGCACTGATGGCGGCGGGCACCATGCTGATCGCCTTTGTACCCGGTTACGCCACCATCGGCTATGCGGCACCGCTGCTGGTGCTGATCGGCCGGCTATTGCAGGGCTTCTCGGCCGGCGTGGAACTGGGCGGCGTATCGGTGTACTTGTCCGAAATGGCGGCACCGGGCCACAAAGGCTTCTACGTCAGTTGGCAATCCGCCAGCCAGCAAGTGGCTATCATCGTCGCCGCGGCTCTGGGATTCGGTTTGCAGATATGGCTGCAGCCGGCGCAAATTGCCGACTGGGGCTGGCGCGTTCCATTCTTCATCGGCTGCATGATCGTGCCGGTGTTGTTTGTGATCCGTCGTTCGCTACAGGAAACCGAAGAATTCATGGCGCGCAAGCACAAACCACCAGTAAGTGAAATCCTGCGCTCGATGGTGGATAACTGGGGTCTGGTGATTGCCGGCATGATGCTGGTGTCGATGACGACTGTCTCGTTCTACCTGATCACCGTCTACACACCGACGTTCGGCAAGAGCGTCCTCAAGCTGAGCACCATCGATGCCCTGGTCGTCACCTTCTGCGTCGGCATTTCCAACTTCATCTGGCTGCCGCTGATGGGCGCACTGTCTGACCGCATCGGCCGCAAGCCCTTGCTGCTGGCGTTTACCATTCTGACCATCCTGACTGCTTATCCAGCACTGTCGTGGCTGGTGGTCGACCCTAACTTCCAGAAGATGCTGATTGTCGAGTTGTGGCTTTCTTTCTTGTATGCAAGTTACAACGGGGCGATGGTGGTGGCGCTGACCGAAGTCATGCCGGTTGAAGTAAGGACCGCCGGTTTTTCGTTGGCCTACAGCCTGGCGACCGCGATTTTCGGCGGCTTTACACCGGCTATCGCCACCGGCCTGATCGAATACACCGGCGACAAGGGCGCGCCGGGGATGTGGATGACAGCAGCCGCTATTTGTGGTTTGTTTGCAACATTGTATTTGTACCGCAAGAGCGGCAATCAACGGCCGGTGCCGGTGAATGGCTGAATCGCTGCTACGTGACAGCCCGCCTGAGCGCACTGAAAAACAGATTCAGGCGCAATTGCAGCCGTCACGAGAACATTGAAACTCAGTGCCGGAAGGTCGCCAAGGCACTGATTTCATTCGTTTTTTCCGATACCTCTTCGGATTTATTGTATAATTCGCGGTTTTCCACCACCGGCAAGTGATCGACAATCGGGTCAAGAAGCAGGACGACCGACGAAGTGATTGATTGGCTACCACTCAATTGAGGCAATTATGAAAGACGGCATTCACCCAAATTACCGCGAAGTTCTGTTCCACGACGTATCGAACGATTTCAAGTTCGTCACACGTTCAACCATCCAGACGCGCGAAAACATCACCCACGAAGGTAAAGAATACCCACTGGTGAAGATTGAAGTTTCGTCGGAATCGCATCCGTTCTACACGGACCAGCACAAGATCGTCGATACCGCCGGTCGCGTTGACAAGTTCCGCAAGAAATTCGGTACTGTCGGTTCCAAGACTTCGATCGCCAATACTTAATTCGATCGTCGCTTCAAAAAGGCAGCTGCGGCTGCTTTTTTGTTTTATCGGCATGCTCGGGAGCTGCACACTTCAACACCGCAAACTTCATTGCTGCAAACTTCATTGCTGCAAACTTCATTTAGTGCAGTTAATCTCTGCAGCCAAACTTGATGCAAAAAAGAATAGGTATGCCGAAAAGGGATGCCGAATAAATGGGGATATCGAAAAGCCGCCCCCGCAGCACAATACGTTGTGCATCGCCCTATCGCGATTGCGGCGTGCGGCAGTTTGTCGAATTCACGAAAAACCTTGCTGGCGATAGCGCGCTAGACTGCTATCCGGCACAATATCCAGCAATTCAAATAATCGGTCAAACAATATTGTGATGAAGCCCGTCCGCCTTCCTGCTGCCGCTACCAGCGCACTGCCACGCTGGGGCCTATGGGCACTTGGATTACTCTACATGCTGCCCGGCCTGCTCGGACGCGATCCCTGGAAAAACGAAGATGCAGCCAGCTTCGGCATCGCCTGGACCATGGCGCACGGTGGCATCAACGACTGGCTGGCAGCAAATATCGTCGGCTTGCCGATGCCTGGCGAAAGCCCGCTGACCTACTGGATCGGCGCTATCTTCATCAAATTGTTCGGCTGGCTGCTGGGCGATCCGCTGGCAGCACGTTTGTCTGCCGTGATATTTTTCCTGGTCGGCTCACTGTCGGTCTGGTACGCCACCTATCTGCTCGGACGACGCAACGAAGCGCAGCCACTGCGGCTGGCATTCGGCGGCCAGCCTGAACCAAGAGATTTTGGACGGACGCTGGCCGACGGCGCCTTTCTGATCTACCTCGGTTGCCTGGGATTGATGTCGAACAGCCACGAAGCCACCGCCAAGAGCCTGCAGATTGCACTGGTCGCTTTCTCGATCTACGTTGCCGTGCGCATGTTCGACAAGCCCAACTCAGCAAATAGTCTGCGCAGTGCCGCCTTGCTCGGTCTGACGCTCGGCCTGCTAGTGCTCACGCGCGGCTGGACCATCCCGCTTGGCATGTTGCTGGGCCTGTTCATACTGGCTTTTCTGCGTGAAAAAAAGATCGCGCGCGACCTGCTGCTGATCAGCCTGCCCCTGGCTGCAATTGTTGCCGGCATCTGGCTGGGCGTCAGCGTCATGGCACTACCCCAAGGCATCAAGTATTTCGCGGCATGGGAAAATATCAACATCCGCCAGTTGGGCTGGCCAAACTGGACTGCGCTGGTCTATTACTTAAAATACGGTATCTGGTTTGCCTGGCCGGCATGGCCGTTTGCCGGCTGGGCCGTGTATGCCTGGCGCCAGCAACGTTCAACATTGCACATCGCCTTGCCGCTGGCGTTCTTCATTAGCCTGACGGTTGTGATGCTGCTTAATCCGCACCCTGAAGAGGGCATTCTGCTGCCGTTGTTGCCGCCCCTGGTGATCCTTGCCGCTTTCGGCCTGCCGACGATGAAGCGCGGCGCAATCAACGCCGTCGACTGGTTCTCAGTCATGACGCTGACCGCCTGTGCGGCCTTCATCTGGCTGGCCTGGATTGCCAAAGAAAGCGGCTGGCCGACGCAAATCGCCAAGAATGTCTACAAACTGGCACCTGGCTTCAAGCCGGAATTCAACCCGGTTGCGCTGATCATTGCGTTGCTGGCTTCAATGTTATGGATACTGCTGGTGCACTGGCGACTGTCGCGCCGGCCGTCGGTGCTATGGCGAGCCGTCGTGCTGTCGTCCGGCGGGGTGATTCTGTGCTGGCTGCTGCTGACCACACTGTGGATGCCGTGGATTAATTACAGCAAGAGCTACGCTGGCGTTGCCGCCCAGATCCATGCACACCTGCCAACCGTCAGGCAATGCGTCGACAGCAATGTCGGCCCGTCCCAGCGAGCCTCGTTCGCCTATTTTGGCGACGTCCCGTTTGGCCAATTCGGCGAGCAGCATTGCGATTTCCTGCTCTATCAGGACAACGTTTCGGTCAAAACGGACGATGCGCTGTGGCGGCAGTTCAAAGGTAACTGGAAACTATTGTGGAGCGGACGCCGACCATCTGACCGCGATGAACGTTTCCGCCTGTATCAGCGGGTCGGCAACTAGCATCCCTGCAATCTCGCGAAAGCTGCCAGGTCGGCAAGAACAGCCGCGGCAATGGCAATGGCAATGGTAATGGCAGCTCAGTGCCGACATGAGAAAGTACAGCAGGTTTTTCGCCGGGGCTATTGATCGGGCTGTGGAAATAAGTCATAATAGCGGACGCGTTGCAGAGCACAGCTACATAGACATAGCGAAGCGCGCTAGACAAAAACATGGTTATCTTCTTGCGCCAATGCTGCTGTCGACGTAATTCAATTTGCCCGGGTGATGAAATTGGTAGACGTAGGGGACTCAAAATCCCCCGCCGCAAGGCGTGCCGGTTCGAGTCCGGCCCCGGGCACCAGATTCAGCAAAAAAGCACTGACTTCGGTCGGTGCTTTTTTCATTTGCAGCACCTGTTTTCTCAACCTTCCCACGCCACACATTCGCGCAACAGCCGTCCAGCGAATAACTGAGCTTCCCCCGAAATTTAGTCTTCCATAGGTAACGTAAAATCAACGATCCTTTGGAAAGACCAGCAATGAAGAAGATACCAAAACAGATGTACACGGCGGAGTT
>NZ_JBIIVN010000170.1:0-5163 GCF_044339385.1 Collimonas sp.
GCACGGCTAGCTCCTTGAACTCCGCCGTGTACATCTGTTTTGGTATCTTCTTCATTGCTGGTCTTTCCAAAGGATCGTTGATTTTACGTTACCTATGGAAGACTAAATTTCGGGGGAAGCTCACACCAGGAATGCCATTTCTGCTGCCGTGCAGCATATCGCTCTGTGAACAAAACGCCGAGATCAGAGTCAGGTTATTTGTATCGCAAAAAAGCCGTGGCCGGATTGCCCCTCGCCGATAGATTCGATGACGGATTAAGGAAGAAACTGTGACAATATATAAATATTTATCGCGCACTCTTAAATCCACTCAATTCTTCAGCGCTATAGGGATACGTGATGCCACGATAAAAACACAGATAATCTGGCGTCATCCTGCCATGTAAAAATTCCTCAGGTATTTGATGGCCAGGCAAAACGCAACTGCACCGATAACAGCTCATCATGAATCGACCCGCAATGTCTAATCAACGAAATTATATCGGCCGCTTCACCCCCTCACCTACCGGCCCGCTGCACGCGGGCTCGCTGGTGGCAGCAATGGCCAGCTACCTGGACGCTAAAGCCAACCATGGCCGCTGGCTCTTACGCATGGAAGACGTGGACGAGGCGCGTACCGCAGCAGGAGCCGCCGAGTCGATCCTGGCAGACCTGCTGGCACTTGGCATGCAATGGGACGGTGAGGTGGTGTTTCAAAGCAGGCGCACAGCGCTGTATGAGGCGGCGTTCGACCGCCTCGGACGCTTGGCCTATCCGTGCGGCTGTACACGCCGCGAAATCGTCGATTCCCGCATTTGTGTGGCTGCCGACAGCGCAGCCGTCTACCCAGGCACCTGCCGCAGCGGTCTGCCGGTAGGCAAGCCAGCTCGGGCATATAGGCTGCGTGTGCCGGATCCCGGAGATATCGATGAACTAATTAGTTTTGATGATCGCTGGCTAGGTCGCGTGCAACAGCATCTGGCGATCGAAGTCGGTGATTTTGTATTGAAACGAGCCGACGGCTTCTGGGCTTACCAGCTTGCAGTAGTCGTTGACGATGTGGCTCAAGAGGTAACGCATGTGGTGCGCGGCGCCGATTTGCTTGACTCTACCGGGCGCCAGATTTATCTGCAACGTCAGTTAGGGCTGGCGACACCGCAGTACCTACATGTGCCGGTCATCACCAACGCCGATGGAGAAAAATTATCCAAACAGAATGGTGCTCAGGCCATTGATGCGACGCAACCGCTGCATGCGTTGAACAAGGCGGCCTGGTTTCTCGGACTCGATATCGGAGAGGTCGACAGCGTGGCCGCATTCTGGTCGTTGGCTACTACTGCCTGGGCAAATCTGGAATCGACTCGCCAAGGCTAAACCGAGACTAGCGCTTTGGCAAACCACCCAGCAACGCCGCCAGCTTTATCTTCGGCTTGATCGAAGCACCAGCCGGGGCACTGCTGGCAGGAGCGGCATCTGGTGTGGTCGTCGACTCATAAGGTTTGAGGAACCAAGGGTCGATTTTTTCCTTGCGCGAGGTTGGCGTCGAAGTATAAGCGCTGCGTGTGTGCTGCAAGCCGCGGCCCGCTGCGGCGGCACGGCTGTCGCTGCGATCGGTTGCCTCGCGGCGGCCGGAACGCTCGCGTTCGGCGGCAGCCGGCTTGGCGACGAATCCGCTAAGCTCGGCCCGCACAAACTTGTGCTTGATCATCTTTTCGATATCGGCCAGCAGACGCTCATCCTTATCGGCATACAGCGAAATCGCATCGCCGGAGGCGCCGGCGCGACCGGTGCGGCCGATCCGATGGACATAATCTTCAGCGTTATAGGGCAAATCGAAATTGATCACGCACGGCAGTTCGGCAATATCCAGGCCGCGCGCGGCAACGTCGGTTGCCACCAGCACTTCAATCTCGCCTTGCTTGAACGCTTCCAGCGCGGCCATCCGCTCATTCTGCGTCTTGTCGCCGTGAATCGCGGAAGCCTTGACGCCTTCGCTCTCAAGATGCCGCGCCAGACGCGAGGCGCCGATCTTAGTATTCGAGAAAACGATCACCTGCTTCAGCTTGCGCTCGCGGATGATGAAGGATACCGCCTCGGCCTTGGTTTGCTCGTCAACGCGGTACATGGTCTGGGTGACGTTGTCGGCAGTGGCATTGCTGCGCGCGACTTCGATCGTGACCGGGTTTTTGAGAAAGCTCGACGCCAGCTTCTTGATCTCGCCCGAGAACGTAGCCGAGAACATTAAGTTCTGGCGTTCTTTCGGCAGCAGGTTGATGATGCGCTGCAAATCCGGCAGAAAGCCCATGTCGAGCATCCGATCGGCTTCGTCCATGACCAGAATTTGCGTTTGCGACAGGTTCACCGTCTTTTGTTGGACGTGATCCAACAGGCGCCCCGGCGTGGCAATCACGATTTCAATGCCGGAGCGCAGCGCAGCGGTTTGCGGCGCGATATCAACGCCACCGAACACAACCGTAGCACGCAGCGGCGTATGGCGGCTGTAGGCCTTGACGTTGTCCGCCACCTGATCTGCCAGTTCGCGGGTCGGCGTCAAAATCAAGGCGCGCACCGGATGCCGCGCCGGCGAAGCGCTGGTGTTGGCATGTGCCAGCAGCAGTTGGATGATCGGTAACGAAAAACCGGCAGTTTTGCCGGTTCCCGTTTGCGCAGCGCCCATCACATCGCGTCCTTGCAGAACCACCGGAATCGCTTGCGCCTGGATCGGCGTCGGGTTGACATAACCCTGGTCGCTCAGCGCACGCAGGATATCAGGGGACAGGCCGAAGTCTTCGAAACGGACGGAGGGTGCAGTAGAAGCTGCTGGATCAGGTTGAATCTCGGACTGGATGTCGGACATGGTAGTTGGTGGCCTTCTGCGCAAGATGCGCTCAAATAACGAATCAGCATTCGTAAAAAGGCACTATTTGCTTTCAATTGTATTCGTAAATTTCGTGTCGGCCCATCAACGTCCGCGCTTGTATGCAACAAACAACCGCGACGGCATCCGAGCCAAATGATTGTGGAAACGCGATACCGGACGCTGCCTGCCAAGTTGTCACTTGGTTATTAATTACCAGCACGTTGTATACCACAGTCGAGCATTATACGCCTTGCCGGGAATTTGCTCAGATTCCGAGCTCATTCAGCGGCCAACGCGGGCGCACATTGAATCCGTAATCCCGCTGCGCCGCCTCAGGTTTGATTTGCAGACGCATGGCAGCGGCGAAGGCAATCATCGCGCCATTGTCGGTACAAAACTCCAGCTCTGGATAATACACCCGGAACCGGCGTTTCACGGCAGCAGCATTCAGTGCGCTGCGCAATTGCTGGTTGGCACCGACACCGCCTGCAATGACCAGCCGCTTGAGGCCCGTATGCCTCAACGCGCTCAGGCATTTGGCGAGCAGCACATCCACCAGCGCATCGACAAAGCAGCGCGCAATATTTGCCTTATCCTGTTCGCCCATAGCCGCTGGATGGTTTTTGACCAGTGTCAGCACTGCGGTCTTGAGGCCGGAGAAACTGAAATCCAGATTCTTCGAATGCAACATTGGCCGCGGCAACTGATATGCCGAAGGGTCACCGAACTCTGCCAGCCGCGAAATAGCCGGCCCGCCGGGATAACCGAGGCCAAGCAACTTGGCCGATTTGTCGAATGCTTCGCCGGCAGCATCGTCCAAGGTTTCGCCCAGCATTGTGTATTGCCCAACACCATCAACCCGCATCAATTGGGTATGCCCCCCCGACACCAGCAGCGATACGAATGGGAATTCCGGCGGGTCGCTGGCGAGCAAAGGGGACAGCAAATGTCCTTCCAGATGATGCACGCCCAGCATGGGTTTATCCAGCGCCAATCCGAGACCGCAAGCAATCGATGCGCCAACCAACAATGCGCCAGCCAGGCCGGGGCCTTGCGTATAGGCAATGGCGTCAATATCGTGATGCTCGATACCACTTTCGGCCAGCACTTGTTGCAAAAGAGGGATGGCACGCCGGATGTGATCGCGCGAGGCCAGCTCCGGCACCACGCCGCCATACTGCTCATGCATCGCTACCTGCGAGTACAGGGCATGGGACAGCAAGCCGCGCTGGGTGTCATACAACGCCAAGCCGGTTTCATCACAGGAGGATTCAACACCGAGAACAATCATGAGGAAGCAGTTTTTTACAATGCCGCATTGTAATGGAAAGCAGGGCAGGCATTCACGCTCAAGGCCAATCCTTGTCGAGCCGCTGCATTGCCTGCCGCATAAACGCGAGTTGCCGCGCGAACCTGGTACAGGCGGTACAAGTCCACAGATGTATCCTGACTCGTGCGCGGGTCAGAGGCGGCAAACTGGTATCTTGTGCTTGCGACAAGAGCAGTTGGGCATCGCGACAATGCGGAATCAAGCGCGGAATCAAGCGTTTATATGACATAAGAAGAAAGAGTTTACTCGATTGGGAAAATGGCACAGTGCTAATCAGTCGTGCGACCCGCTCAATACTTACAATAAATATTGCTATAGCGCTGCATAGAGCGTGACTATCGAGCCGTCAGTCATGGGCGCCGAACCAGTTGACTTGCAGACACTCACGCAGTCGGCTGCGCGCCCGATACAGCAAGACCCAGGCATTGGCGGCGGTAATATCAAGTTCTTTGCAGATGGCATCGGTATCGAGTTCGAGTCACTCACGCATCATGAAAATGCGGCCGGTCTTGGCTGGAAGCTTGTCGATGCACAACTGCAAAATGTCGAAAAACTCCTTGCGCTCCAACGTCTGATCCGGGTTAGCCCAGTTGGGCGCCGCTTGCAGCGCGTGCCCTGCGGGGGAAAACAAGGCATCTATCATGTCAGCGTCGCTGCGATCGGCATCGTCATCGGGATTCAACTGCACTTCGCGCTTGTTGCGCCGCAATTGATCCAACAGCTTATGCTTGAGTATCCCGATGACGTAGGTCTTGAAAGAGGATTGCTCCTGAAAACGATCGGGATGATCCATCACCGCCAGTATGGTTTCCGATACCGCGTCTTCGGCCAGGGTTTCATTGCGCAATTGCAGCGCAGCAAAACGCAGAAGCTGTGGCCGCAATGTATGAGCTTCCCTCGATTTTTCGTCTTCCAACAGGTGGCTTTTATGCCGCCTGTTTTTCCTGATGTTGCTCAGTGAGCCTGTCATCTAAATACTGGCAGGGTGAACGAT
>NZ_JBIIVN010000171.1:0-5139 GCF_044339385.1 Collimonas sp.
TGTCCGCCAGCTTGACCAACTCAGGATCGGGCTTGGCCCGTTTGGTGCGTTTTACGTAGGTCATTTTTTCCTCTATGGTGGCAGTGTCCTGCCAAATGACCGTTTACACAAAACTAATTACACCCTCATCGTGACGGAACTCAAGGCCGCTGAAACTTATTACAAAGCTGAAGAATATCACCAGAATTATTTCCGCCAGCATCCGCTGCAGGGTTATTGCGCGTTCGTGGTGGAGCCCAAGGTGGCGAAGCTACGCAAGTTATTCTTTAATAAAGTCATTCAGTGATCTCTGGCACTGTCGTTGCCGCAAGTTGCCTCAACTAGCGGGCAACAACAGTGCATTATCAGAGTCAGCGTGACTCTTGATAAATATACTTGCGTGACCATGGCAGCGTCTCGGCGCTGCGCCCGGCTTTACGGCAAATCACCTGATACAGCGACATCCAGTCGCGTTCAAAGCCGTAGGAACTTCCCGCCAGATAAATGCGCCAGATACGGAAGCGCCGCTCGTCGGCCGCTTTTCTGACCTCATCGCCATGCGCTTCCAGGTTGTCTGCCCAGATGCCGCAAGTCTTGGCATAGTGGCGTCGCAGGTTCTCTACGTCGAATACTTCCAGCCCACCCTGCTGCATGGTTTTCAGGACCAGTCCGATATGCGGCAGTTCGCCGTGCGGGAACACATATTTCTCGATGAATTCACCGCCGCCATAGGGTGTCTCGCCATTTTCGATGTCGGTGGTCGTGATACCGTGATTCATCGCGATGCCGTCGTCAGCCAGCAAGCTGCGGATGCGATCGAAATACATCGGCAGATTACGCAAACCAACATGCTCGAACATGCCGACGCTGGTGATCCTGTCGAAAGTACCGGTGACATCGCGATAATCCTACAGCCGAATATCGATCAGGTCTTCAAGCCCGGCTTTGGCGACTCTTTCTCTAGCTAATCTGTACTGGTTTTCTGAGAGTGTGACGCCAACGCATTTAGCACCGAATTTTTGTGCAGCCCGAAGCACCAGTGCACCCCAGCCGCAACCAATATCGAGCAGGGTCTGGCCGGGCCGGGCCGGATCTGGATCTTGGTCAGGATGTGGTCGATTTTTTTGCGCTGCGCAGTGTCCAGGTCCTCATCACCATTTTCGGAATAGGCGCATGAATAAACCATGTTTTCATCCAACCACAACTTGTAGAAATCGTTGGATACGTCGTAGTGGTAGCGAATCGCCTCGGCGTCTTTTTCCTTGTTGTGCCGGAAGGTGCGCGTGATGCGAGCGAACTTGCCGTCCGCCTTGAGCGAGTTGGCCGCCAGAGCATTGCCAACCGCGATGATTTCCTTGATTTTCCCCTCGACCTCAATTTTCCCTTCGACATACGCGTCGCCGAGATTGGCGAGCGACGGCGTCAGCAAATAAGTCAGCGCCGAGGCATGCGGAACACGCACCGTGACGTCTGGTACCGTGTATGTTCCAAAGTCGAAATGCTGACCATTCCACAATTCGAGCCGCAGTGGTAGCGAGGCGCGGTGACGAATATTATTAACCCAGTTCTCAAGCTTTTTTTCCCAGAACACGATTTCTCCTCCGGTGAATTAATACTTGTACCAAGCGGCCGACGGCGGCCGGCAATGCTGCCCGTAGTGTTAGTCGTAATGCTTTTACCGTTGCTCGTATCGCTATCTATCTGTATCTCAGGGTTGCAAACGTTGCCGCAGCCAGCCGCCATGCGCATCCAGAGTGTACAGAATGCGGTCATGCAGGCGCGACCGGCGACCCTGCCAAAATTCTACCGTATCCGGCAAAAGTCTGTAGCCTCCCCAATGCTTGGGACGTGGTGGATTGTCGCCGAATTGTTGTTCTGCCTTGGCGTATTCTGCTTCAAGCAATTCGCGGCTGGCGATGGTTTCGCTTTGCGCCGAGGCGATGGCGCCGAGTCTGCTGCGCAAGGGACGAATATTAAAGTAGGCATCGCTCTCTTCATCGCTGACTTTTTCGACGCGGCCTTCGATGCGCACCTGACGTTCTAGCGCAACCCAATGGAACAGCAGCGCGCCGTAAGGATGCTCTGCCAGATCATGGCCCTTGCGGCTTTCAAAGTTAGTGAACCACGTAAAGCCGCTTTCATCGAACTGCTTGATGAGTACGATGCGCGATGAAGGGCGGCCATTGCTGCCGACAGTCGCCAGGCTCATCGCATTTGGTTCAGGTATTTCAGCATGGATGGCTTTATCAAACCATTTGCCGAACTGAGTAATCGGATCGGCCGCGGTATCGGTTTCCGATAGACTGGCCTGGCTGTAGTCGATGCGCAGGTCTGCAATCGATTTATTTTCCTGTTGATTTGCTGTGTTCATCCTGAAATTCCTCTACGTTGCTGCATCGCTGATCCCAGTTGTTGCATCTGCTGTTCATTAAAAAGTCGTTTCGCCATTGGCGCAATCCAGGTTTCCTCTTTTTCCATGTGAGCCAAGTATATGGCCGAAAATTGCTGGACGTACTGCGCCGATAGCTGGCTGTCAGGTTTGCCGGCGGCGATCGGCTTCAATTGCAGATCGAGCGCTTGCCACAGGCTGTCCATCTGCTGGTGCTCCGCCATGATTTCCGGCATTAGCCTGTCTAACAGTGCGGCATCTTCTCCGCTGGCGATAACTCTTAGTACCGGCAACAGGTCGACCTCCTCGTCCGCGTGATGATGCTTTGCGGCCTGGTTGAAATAGCGCATGAGGCTGTGCGCGGCTTGCTGAGCTTGCGCATCGTTGCCATGTTGCGGCAAATGTTCTAGCAGGTTATGCAGCGTATTTAACTGCTTGCGTATGCGGTCATGGCAATGCTTGAGCACCGCGATTGGCTGGCCGAAATCGGGCGCGCTGGCTATCAGTGCATTTAACATGGTAACTGTCTCGCGATTGGTTGAGACACTTGTCGACGGCTGAGTGTCTATTTGATAATTCATCAACGGTTGATGGGCAAGTCATATTAAAGCACTTCAAAAGTGATCCGTCATGCAGAGCCGGTAAAATAGCTGCATTAGCGGTAGCTGGTTTGATCTAAATCACGGTGATTCTGGTTTACCTTGTTGAATGCCTGTCGTTTCATCTTTACTTATCCATCATGTCCTCATCTGTTGCATCCAACGCCTCCGACATTTCTGTTCCCACCGCAGTCGATCTCGACGAGATCGATTTCGATCGCCGTTTCGGCGGCATTGGCCGTTTGTATGGTGCAGCCGCACTGGCACGCTTCCTGCGGTCGCACGTCTGTGTGATCGGGGTCGGTGGGGTCGGCTCCTGGGCGGTCGAGGCATTGGCGCGCAGCGCGATCGGCAGCCTGACTCTGATTGATCTCGACAATCTGGCCGAATCTAATATCAATCGGCAGATTCATGCGCTGACCGACACGCTTGGCCAAGCCAAGGTGAGTGCGCTGGCGGTGCGTATCGCCCAGATCAATCCCTATTGCCACGTCACCGAAATCGAAGATTTCATCAGCGCCGAGAATTTGCCCGAAATGATCGGCGAAGGGCGTTATGACTACGTGATCGACGCCATCGATAATGTACGCGCCAAGGCGGCATTGATTGCCTATTGCCGCGACAACGGAATTCGTCTGATCAGCGTCGGCAGCGCCGGCGGTCAGGTCGACCCCACCCGCATCGAAGTGCGCGATCTGGCCAAGACCGAGCAAGAGCCGCTGCTGGCCAAAGTGCGCAAGCGCTTGTGCTCGGAATACCGCTTCCCGCGCGGTGACAAGGTCCGTTTCGGCATCGATGCGGTATTTTCCACCGAACCTCTGAGCGCGCCGCTGGTTGAGCTGGCATGTGCGGTCGATGCGGAGGCGACATCTGGTGTAACCGGTTTGAACTGTGCCGGTTACGGTTCTGCCGTGGTGGTCACCGCCACTTTCGGTCTGGTCGCCGCCGGCCATGTTTTGCGCAAGTTGGCTGCTGATGCGGTGTCTGCGGCTTGACTTGCCCAAGCTGCCTAAATAGAATCGGTTGCGCCATTTTGCAGGGCATCCGATTTTTGGGCCGTTGTGCCATGATCCCCGGATGGGCGCTTATCCCGTTTCACTTTCACTTCACCTGTTAGTACGCACTCATTGCAATGGGTCGTGGATCGAGGCGTTGTAGCAGTCCGGAGCTGCGTTCGTGCATCCCATCCTTGATACCCAGCCACTTTGTGATTTGTCTGGCCGGCTGTTCTGCAATTCCTCAAGCGGTGCCAAGTAGCACTGAAATACCGTCATGCAGTGCAGATGGCGATGCATATAGAAAGGTAGCAAATATGGATTGGAAAATATTTACTCTACGCGTATTGCTTGCCCTGACCTTGGGGTCCCTAATCGGCGCCGAGCGCCAGATGCGCCAGCGGATGGCGGGCTTGCGCACCAATGCATTGGTATCGATCGGCGCCTCGCTGTTCGTCATGGTGTCGGCTTTCGAGTCGGATCCGCAGGGAGCAACGCGAATTGCCTCCTATGTTGTATCCGGTATCGGTTTCCTTGGTGCCGGCGTCATCATGCGCGAAGGAATTAATGTGAGGGGATTGAATACCGCCGCCACCCTATGGTGTTCGGCTGCGGTCGGTGTGCTGTGCGGACTTGGGCATGCGTTGGAAGCGGCCATCGGTGCTGCTGCCATTTTGGGCGCAAACGTGCTGTTGCGTGGCGTCTCACATATGATTAATCGGCAGGATCTGCATAGCGCAACGGAAATCGAGCAGGTCTATCGTCTCTCTATAGTATGCCGCCCTGAGGATGAAGTGCAGGTGCGCACCTTGATGTTGCATATGCTGAACGGCATGCCGCATCTGGTGGTACAGTCACTGCACAGTGAAGACCTGGCGTCCGGTACGCAACTGGAAGTGCGTGCCGATCTGATCACATCTCCTAGCAATCATCTGCAGCTAGAGCAGATCTTCAGTCGGGTCAGCTTGGAAAAAGGCGTCAGTGCCGCACGCGGGGCGGTATTGAACTCGGTAGATGTATAAGATTCAAATCGACCTGCTTAATATAGCTAAAACAAATAAATAAAAATATTTTAAAGAATTTGAATAAAAGTACTTGCGGGGTTTGTAGGGGATTGCTATAGTTCGCCTCCCGTTGAGAACGACGCGAAATAAAACGAAACAGCAGCAAGAAATTG
>NZ_JBIIVN010000172.1:0-5063 GCF_044339385.1 Collimonas sp.
CCTTTGCGCGGTGGGACGCTCACGGTACAAGCGTATTTCCATTGTCGCCTCCCATTCGAGCGTGCCCTGATCAACGCTGGCGAGTTGCTTCAACTTGACCTCGCGTGTAACCGCCGATTCTGGCAAAAATGCGACGCCATGCCCTTCAAGCGCCATCATTTTCAACCCTTCTGCCATGTCAGTTTCGTAGCGCTTTTCCAGATAAAGCGGCTTCTTGGAATCTGCCAGGATCAGCTCAACCATGCGCCCGAGATAGGCATTGCTGGTGTAAGAGAGGAATGGCAACGGTGCGCTGGCGCTGCCGGGGAAACGATAATCCGGCACACCGGCCTTATTGCAATGCGCATAGGCGCGCAGCACTTCACTGCCAAGCGTGATCAAGTCGTAGCGCCCGGTATCAAGCTGCACCGGCTGGCGCGGATGGTGGTAGCACAGCAGCAAATCGCAACCGCCATCGACCATCGCCATCACCGCATCGTGCACATTGAGTGCCAGCAAGCGCGTGTTAAGAGGGCCGAAGCCGTCTTCCAGAAGCCTTATCCAGCGCGGCACATAGGTTAGCGACAAGGTATGCGGCACCGCAAAATCGACTGTGCTCAGCGCGGTCGGGCGCTTGCCGCGCATGAGCGCCCGCGCATTGTTTATTTGCCCCAGCATTTCCAGCACCTGCTCGTAAAACACTTCGCCGGCAGCGGTCAAACGCGTCGGGTACGAAGTCCGATCAATCAGATCGGCGCCCAGCCACGCCTCCAGCGATTGGATCCGACGTGAAAACGCCGGCTGCGTGACGTGGCGCAATTCTGCGGAGCGGCTAAAACTGTGGGTTTCCGCCGATGAGATGAAGTCTTCTAGCCATTTACTTTCCATCCCTCTATCGTAACGCGAATCAGCATTTCCAGCATCGAAAATCGCTGCCGACGTTGTGCAACTACACCATCCGCAGCACGTTGTCGGGATAGTCGCCAGCGCCGGATTCGGCCGGCGACGGGCTGCCGAGCTCTTCCGGATGCGCTTGCTGACGCAGCCACATTTGCGCATACGCGCCAGCCGCCGCCAGCAACTGAGCATGCGTGCCGCGCTCGATGATCCGGCCGTGATCAAGCACCAGAATCTGTTCGGCATCGGCGATCGTCGACAGCCGATGCGCGATCACCAGCGTGGTCCGGTCTTTAGCAATTTCCTTGAGCTGACCCTGGATTGCCTGCTCCGACTTCGAATCAAGCGCAGAAGTCGCCTCATCAAAAATCAGTACTGCGGGATTCTTCAACAAGGTGCGGGCAATGGCGACACGTCGTTTCTCGCCGCCCGATAATTTCAGGCCGCGCTCGCAGACCATCGAGTTATAGCCGTCCGGCAGCGATTCGATGAAATCATGGATATGCGCCGCCTTGGCGACCGCAATGATTTCTTCTTTGCTGGCACCCGGTTTGCCGTAAGCGATGTTGTACTCGATGCTATCGTTGAACAACACCGTATCCTGCGGCACGATGCCGATCGCCTGGCGCAGCGAGGCTTGCGTGACGCTGCGCAAATCCTGGCCGTCGATCGTGATATGGCCGTTATTGATATCGTAGAAACGGAACAGCAATCGCGACAAGGTCGACTTACCGGAGCCGCTGTGACCGACCACCGCGGTGGTGGTGCCGGCAGCAATCGTGAAATCGACATCGAACAGAATCTGGCGCTTGCTCTCGTAGCTAAAATCGACATGCGAAAACCGTACCTGTGCACCACCTGTGAGTAACGGCCGTGCGTCTTCAGCGTCGGCAATTTCGCGGTTCTCGTCGAGCAGGTGGAACAACCGCTCCATGTCGGCCAGACTCTGCTTGATTTCGCGATAAATCACGCCGAGAAAATTCAACGGAATATACAACTGGATCATGAACGAGTTGACCAGCACCAGATCGCCCAACGTCATCTTGCCGTCGATCACGCCTTGCGTGGCACGCCACAAGATTAGGGTGACCGCGGTGGCGATGATCAACGACTGCCCGGTGTTTAGCAAAGATAATGAACTCTGCGATTTCACTGCCGCGCTTTCGTAGCGCATCAAGCCATCGTCGTAGCGCCTTGCCTCATACTCTTCGTTGCCGAAATACTTCACCGTTTCATAATTGATCAACGAATCGATTGCCTTGGTATTGGCGTTGGAATCGAGCGTATTCATGGTGCGCCGGAAGTGCGTTCGCCACTCGGTCACAGTGATCGTAAATACGATGTAACTGAGCAGCGCCACCAGCGTGATGGCGGCAAACCAGATGTCGTAATGCAGCATCAGGTAGCCCAGCACCAGCGAGATTTCAATCAGGGTCGGCAGGATGCTGAACAGCGCATATGACACCAGCGACGAAATGCCGCGCGTGCCGCGTTCGATATCGCGCGTCATGCCGCCGGTCTGGCGATTCAGGTGGAAGCGCAACGACAGCGAATGCAGATGCCGGAACACCTGCAGCGCTATGGTGCGCACTGCGCGTTGAGTAACGCGGGCAAACACAAACTCGCGCAACTCCGTAAACAATGTTGTGCTTAAACGCAGTGCGCCATACGCCACCAGAATACCCAACGGCAGTACCAGCAACGCTTGCGGATGACTGGCCGTGATGGTCATACTGTCGACCAGTTTTTTCAGCACCAACGGCACACCGACATTGGTCAGTTTGGCGCCGAGCATGAACAACAGCGCCAGCGAGATGCCCCATTTGTAGGTCCACAGATAAGGCAACAGGGTTGCGATGGTGGTCCAGTCGCTGCGTTTTTTCTGCCCGGAACCGGCATTGGCCGGGTCCGACGGACCTGAGGAATGGTGGCGCATGAATAACAATCTGAAAGAATGGTTTAAGCTACAAAGATTAATTGTAGCCCTTGGGGAAAATAAAAGATAACTGAGCAAAAAGACAACCAACTGCCGCATGGCGCGATGCCACAACAGCGCGTCATGCCCATGCCGGCCGATGCCAATATTCACGGCGACGTGTTTGGCGGCTGGATCATGGCGCAGGTTGATATTGCCGGCTCTCTGCCGGCCACGCGCCGTGCCAATGGTCGCGTGGCGACGATCGCGGTGAACTCATTCCTGTTCAAGCAACCGGTATTTGTCGGCGACCTGCTGTCGTTTTATGCCGATATCGTCAAGGTTGGTAATACCTCGATTACGGTCAACGTTGAAGTCTATGCCGAGCGCAACCGGTTGTCGACGGAAATCGTAAAAGTCACCGAAGCGACACTGGCGTATGTCGCCACCGATGCAAATCGCAAACCGCGTCAATTGCCGCCGTTGTGAAACTTGGCAACAAGGTATTTTTGCACTAACGGGCAGCGCCCAGTTCACTTGAAATGCCGGCAGCGGCGGCTTGCACCACCGCGATCAGCGCCTGCATGCGCTTGAGCGACATATACGGCACAGTGCTGGAAACACTGATCGCTGCCACTATTGCGTGACTGGCATCGTAAATCGGTGCCGCCACGCAGCGTATCGATGGCTCATTGTCTTCCAGATCAAACGCGTAGCCGCCCTTGACGTATTGCCGCATCTGCTCGCGAAACTCGCTCCAGCTGCGCTTCGGCAGCAATCGCGAGGTATTGACACTGGTTGCTGAACTGCGCTGCTGATACAAGCTCTGCCATTGCTCTTCGCCCATGCCCAACATCAAGGCTTTGCCCACGCCGGTGGTCGTAATCGGCATCCGATGACCGACGCGCGAGCGCATTTCCAGCCCTTGCTTACCTGGTATCTTATCCAGATACAGCACATCATCACCATCCTGCAGCGCCAGGTGTATGGTGTCGCCTGACTGTTCTGCCAACTGCTCCAGATACGGTCGTGCAACCGTCGCCAAGGACACGTCGTCACGCGCCTGAAAACCCAGTTCGATCAATTTAGGGCCCAGCGCATAACCGACATTCTGCGTAAATCGCAGATAACGCTCCTGCACCAGACAACTTGCCAGGCGGTGCGTGGTGCTGCGCGTCGTGCCCAGCAGCGCCGAGATTTGTTTCAAGTCGCGTGCACCGCCAGCCACCGCGTGCAGCACCGCCAGACCACGCGTCAATGTTTGCGTGCCGCTTGGCGCGGCTGAAGCGTGGGGGCTGTGAGCGGATTAGCCTCGTCGGCGCCGCCCGATTCGGGTGACTGAAGTTGTTTAGGCATTGCAGAAACCTGTCGCAAAAATTATTAAATCCCACATTTATCCCCCGCATCAATCCCATTAAAATCCCATATATTGGGAAACAATATCATATATTGACAGAAAATTGTAGCCAGAATACAGTACGCCACACGACGTCGCTCCTGCAATTTCACCAGCCACTTTCAAACTGAAAAACGCATGCATCCAGTCCCGAAAGAAACGCATTTGATTGCCCTCGACTGGGGCACTTCGTCGCTACGCGCATATCGGCTTAGAGCAGGTGGACAAACCCTCGAACTGCGATCTTTGCCGTGGGGTGTAATGCAGTTGCCGGAAGCCGGCACAGGTAAAAAAGATGGTTTCGAGGCCGCCTTCGAACAAGCTTGCGGCGACTGGCTAAGAGCCGCGCCAGCCACGCCTGTGATCGCTGCGGGCATGGTGGGCGGCCGTCAGGGATGGCTTGAAGCGCCCTACTTGCCAGTGCCGATCGATGTTACCCATATCGGCGGTAACTTGAGCGTAGTCCGCCATCGCCACGGCCAACTGATCCACATCGTGCCCGGCCTGATCCAGAATGTCTCGCTACCTAACGTGATGCGCGGAGAAGAAACTCAGGTTGTCGGTGTCATCAGTGCACTTGGCAATCAAGCAATGCTATCCGACCAGATTCTGATCGGGTTGCCCGGCACCCATTCAAAGTGGGTGCATCTGCGTTGCGCCGAAGGTCACGCCGAGCTGGCACATTTCGATACCTTCATGACTGGGGAAGTATTTGCCGCTCTCTGCGGACACACCATCCTCGGCCGCAGCACGCAGACTGTTGCGGCTGACCGAAAATTGACCCAGCAAAGGGCATAGTGCTGATTCAAAATTGACCCAGGTGTTCTACTTGTCCTGTCTAATTTTTAGGCAGGAGATATAAGGTGATCACCATGG
>NZ_JBIIVN010000173.1:0-5062 GCF_044339385.1 Collimonas sp.
TCACTGAGCAACATCAGGAAAAACAGGCGGCATAAAAGCCACCTGTTGGAAGACGAAAAATCGAGGGAAGCTCACTCGCTTTGCGGCGATGGATTTCAACCGCCAGAACAATTCCCCGCTCGGACAGTTTTCCTCGCCGATTGCGGTCAAATTGCTGCGCGCCTCGATCGCCTGTGCCGCCGCACGTGGTGCCAAGAGACCAATCACCGTATCGCCTATCGGCGTCGAACGATTACTTCGCAGAGCTGGCTTTCAGGCGAAACGCTCTGGGCCGCCAATGGTGATTGGCGGGCATCCGATTTTTGCCTGTTGGATTGAGGTATAACGATTACTCCAGCCTGATTAAGCCCGTCCCTGCCATGAGGCAATAATTGGATATTGCCGCATACCCGATTGCGGTAAATATATTGACAAACCGGAGGCCGCGTATTTACAGAAACGCGCTGGAGGAAAATAATCGAGGTCAGATTTCGGCCAAAAGCCGGCATCAAGTATTCGCATTTATCAAGCGACTGATAATGCTGGTTGCGCCAGCAGCTCCCGCAGCGCCATTAAAGATAGTTAAATATCCTTATATCCATATATCCATATATCCATATATCCATATATCCATATATCCATATATCCATATATCCATATATCCATATATCCATATATCCATATATCCATATATCCATATATCCATATATCCATATATCCATATTAGATCTAAAGATATTTAACTACCCCCACCAAGAAAAGATACTATACTATATATATCTCTAAAAGATAGTTTATTAACTACCATGAAAACCTTGGCAGAACTTTCTCATGCACTTAGGCAAGCTAAAGAACAATTGGCGCTGCCGGTGATCGAGATGAGCCGCAATAGCGGCTTGACTGCGGTAACCATACGCGGCGTACTGACGGGCAAGAACGACCCGCGTCTAAGCACCTTGATGACGCTGGCCGAGCAGTTGGGTTTGGAAGTGATGCTGCTGCCAAAGGCCGTGGCTGCGACGATTGTCGCCAAGCCAACCGCTCCGGCTGAAGTGCAAAGCTTGGTCTCGGCGGCCTTGGCACGACAACGAAAACAGTCATGAATCTGAGCGCACTGGATATTTTTCTGGGAGCGCGCAAGGTCGGCGTACTGTTTAAATATGGCGACATGGTGCGCTTTCAGGTCGACGCCGAATACGCCCAGGACCCGCTGCGCCCAACGCTGTCGCTATCGATGCGCGCCGTTAGTGCGGAGCAAGACGCGGCCCTGTTGCTCAATCCGCTGGCAGCAATGTTCAATTCGCCAGGTCAGCAACGGCTGCCATCTTTTTTTCAAAACCTATTGCCGGAAGGCGTATTGCGCAAACAGATTGCGCTGGAACGCCAGTGCGCCGAGGATAACCACTTCGAACTGCTGGCTGCCTGTGGACGCGACCTGCCCGGCGCCGTCCAGGCCGTGCCGACCAAGTTGACGCGCGCCATGATGACGCGCCTGGTGACCCAGGATCATGAGGCCATCGAGGAAAGCGTGATTGCCGCACCGCTGGTCGACGGCGTATCCATTTCCGGCATGCAGCCGAAGCTAGCCTTGATCCAGGAAGGCGGCCGCTACGTCAGCCGCACCCGCCACCGCGATGCTCACATCATCGGCAAATTACCGACCGCCCAGTTTGATCGCCTGCCAGAGGTTGAATATTTATCGTTGCAACTGGCGCAGGCAGCCGGCGTAAGGGTTTGCCAGGCCAGCCCGCAGCCACTCGAGGCGATCCTGGCAGGACACAGCTACGCGCCAGGGAGCAGCCAGCAATTTCTGGCGGTACAGCGCTTCGACCGCGACCAGCCGGGCCGTTTGCATGTTGAGGACTTCTGCCAGATCCTCGGCGTCGATCCAGACAAAAAATACACCGGCGCCAGTTACGGCCGACATGGCCCTGGTGATGCAGGCTGTGGCCGGCCTCGGTGAAGCTGCCTGCCACGAGTTGCTGCGTCGGATTACGGTCAATGAACTGATCGGCAACTACGACGGCCATCTGAAAAATTTCGGCATCCGCTACCTCGCCAGCGGCGGGATCGAACTATCACCAGCGTATGACGTGGTGGCCTATGGAGCCTACCTGAACGGCAACGGCCACGCGCTCAGATTCGCCGATGATCAACCCCAGCGAACGTTTCTTTCACCGCTGACCTTACGCCACTTCGCTAACCGCAGCGGCATGCTGGAGCCGCCGCTGCGCCACGTCATATCAGAGGTATGCAAGCAGGCGCTGCAAACCTGGCCCGAGATGATCGCCGCCAGCCAGCTGTTACCACATCAGAAAACCAGGCTACACGACTATTTCATGAGTCGCCAAATCATGTCCGGATTACGCGCGCAGGCAAAGACAGGCGGCTAAAGCGGACGGCATGACTGCCCGCCCAAACGAAGACGGAAAGGCCGCCGATTAGTAGTCACAATAATGATAATAACGACAACAATGAAAATTTAGCACTCGGAAGTCGGCTGCTGGCCATTTGCAACAGCCCCCATATTGGCGCTACCGATCTGGCCATCATGGTCGGCAGCGCCAAACGGTTGCGGCCTGCCGATGCCATATCCCTGTGCAAAATCGACGCCGATCTCGGTCAGGGTGGCGATCGTGCGCTCATTAATCGCAAATTCAGCGATGGTTTTCTTGCCCATCAAATGAGCGATCTTGTTGATCGCCTCGACCATTGCATAGTCGGTCGGACTATTCAGCATATCTTTTACAAAGCCGCCATCGATCTTGATGTAGTCCACCGGTAAATTTTTCAGGTACGCAAAGGACGACATACCAGCACCAAAGTCATCTAGCGCAAAGCGGTAGCCTAGATTTCTCAACTCATTGATGAAATGTGCCGCCTTGGCAAAATTGGCGATGGCGCTGGTCTCGGTGATCTCAAAGCAAATGATTTGCGGCGGGATGCCCGATTTTGCATGCTGTTCGCGCACGAAATCGAGGAAATCGATGTCGCCGATGGTCGCTCCCGACAGGTTGATCGCACAAGTTTCAATATCTTGTGCCAACCCTTGCTGCCGCATCTGCGCCAGCGTCGAAAAAACCCTCGACACCACCCAGCGATCAACCGCCGGCATCAGGCTGTAGCGCTCTGCCGCGGGAATGAACACCATCGGCAACACCAGGTTATCGTCCTTACCCATCATCCGCAGCAGAATTTCAAAGTGCACGCCTTTGGTGGCACGCTCTCCCAGTGCGACTATTTCCTGAGAATAAAGGCAGAATTTTTCATTCGAAAGGGCTTCGTTGATGCGTGTGATTCACTCCATCTCACCGTGACGTATTGATAATTCGCTATCGTCCAGGCGATATTCATGAACCCGGTTACGCCCCTTTTCTTTTGCCAGATAGCAGGCAGCGTCGACCGCGCTCATGATTTGTCCCAGCGTATGCATATCCCCGGCCAGATTGATCAAGCCGATACTGACGCCAATCGAAAAGGGTTTGTTGTTCCAGATAAACTGAAAATCGGCGACTGCCTGGCGTAAACCCTCGGCGATCCGCAACGAGTGTTCAACCGGGCAATTCTCCAACAGGACACCGAACTCGTCACCGCCCAAACGGGCCATCGTATCGGTGTCGCGCAAGCGCTGCTTCAACAACACACTAACCTGGCAAATCAACTCATCGCCAGCGGCATGGCCGCAGGTATCGTTGACTACCTTGAACTGATCAAGATCCAGATACAGCACCGCGTGTTGCCTTTGCTGGTCGCGCGAAGTAATCATCGCCACCGTCAGGCGCCGTTCGAATTCGCGCCGATTGATCAGGCCTGTCAACTCGTCGTGACTGGCCTGATAAGATAACTGCGCCGCATATTCACGATCCTTGCTGACGTCATGCAACACCAGTACAGTACCGACTGTCTCGCCGCTAAGATTGCGGATCGGTTCAGCAGAAAGGTTGACCGCTACCTCGCTGCCGTCACTACAGACCAGCAGCAAGTTGGTTTCGCGGTCAATCGGATTGTTGACATCCAGAATTCGATGAACCAGATCCGGTATCCGCTTGCCAGAGGTTTCGCCGACTACATTCAATATTTTTTCTAGCGGCAAGCCGCGCGCCGATGCCGGCGTCCAGCGCGTGAGTATTTCAGCGGTCGGATTAAGATATTCGACCAGGCCATCGGTGCTCAATGTAATAACTGCCTCGCCAATCGACTCCAGCGTCACTTGGGCACGTTCCTTGGCGGCATATAGTTGTTCTTCTAAGCGCTTGCGCGCGGTAATGTCTGTGAAGGATCCGGCCATGCGCGCACCCAGCGCAACTCGCCGGATTTGGTCACAACGCGAAATTCTATATCGCACGGCGAGTTATCGTGCAAATGAAACGTCAGCTTAGCGCGCACCGCGTCCAGATCAGATGGATAGATACAGTTAAGGAACTGTAACGGCGTCGGTTCGCCATCGGCGCTGGTATAGCCGAGCAACTCTTTCAGGCGCGGTGAGTAATAAATGTTATCAGCCTGAATATCCCAATCCCACAAACCGTCGTTACTACCCAGCATCGCCAGTTGCAAGCGTTCCTCGCTGACCTTGAGTGCCTCTTCAAAGTGATCGCTTTTGGTCAGGAAGAAACGGGAAATCCAACTACCAAAAATCATCAGCACAACGGCTACGATCAGCGTACTTAACAGCAGCAGCCGCTGCAACTTGCGTGAGGACTCCCCAAGGCGAACAGAAAAATCGCGCTCCAGCGGCGTCAACTGATTGTCTATTTCCTTGACTCGGGCCAAGCTGGCAGCGATCATCGCCGGGTCCGGCGCGCCAGATTCAATCATGGTATGCAGGAGAGTCGCCTCTGCCATCAACTTCTGCAGCAAGCCGTCGCCGATGCGCCAAATAGCCAGAGGTTGGGCCAGCAAACTGAAATTCTTGAAATTTCGATACAAACTGATGAGGCTGTCAATATCGTCAGGATGATTTCCTCCGACAATAAATGAGCTTCCCTCGATTTTTCGTCTTCCAACAGGTGGCTTTTATGCCGCCTGTTTTTCCTGATGTTGCTCAGCGAGCCAGTCATCTAAATACTGGCAGGGTGAACGA
>NZ_JBIIVN010000234.1:0-24333 GCF_044339385.1 Collimonas sp.
AAAAAAGGAGTGCTTCAACACCAACTGTTTGATAGACTTATCCACAGCTGCTAACTCAAAACGCAGCGACCAGCCCTGGGTCACATTTCGATCAGCAGGCTGGGTCAAGATTCAATCAGCGCCAACAGTCATGGTTCTGCCAGTTGACGACGCCACAGCCCGAAGCCTCAAGCGTATTGCCCTTGGGGAGGTTGTCACCGTGACGCCGAAGGGTTCCATCAAAACGAAAGGACGAAGCAGATGAAAGACAGGTTCAACAATGCCGTAGGCCCACATGTGCGCGCCAAGAAGGAAGGGCCTGGAAAGGTCATTCCTGCCTTGGCCGTGGCGTCTCTCGCTGCTGGGCTGCAAGCAGCAACCCAGTTTTTCGCGCACGACTTTAGATACCAGTCGTCACTTGGCGCGAACATCCACCAAATCTATGCCCCGTGGGGAATCATCGAGTGGGCGGGCAAGTGGTATCACCAATACCCCGATGCCTTCATGCGAGCGGGCAGTATTGGTGTCGTGACGGCCGGCGCCGGCCTGCTTTCCTTGGCTGTTGCCAAGATGGTCATGGCGAATTCGTCCAAGGTGAACGAATACCTGCATGGTTCTGCCCGTTGGGCGAACGTCAGGGACATTCGGGCGGCTGGCCTGATCCCACGGACGCGCAGCTTGTTCCAGACGATCACCGGCAAAGAGGCCCCGACCAGCTCCGGCGTTTACGTCGGCGCGTGGATCGACAAGGAAGGCAAGCAGCACTACTTGCGTCACAACGGGCCAGAGCATGTCTTGTGCTACGCCCCGACCCGTTCAGGCAAGGGCGTCGGCCTGGTCGTTCCTACGCTGCTGTCCTGGGGACATAGCGCTGTCGTCACCGACCTGAAAGGCGAGCTTTGGGCTTTGACGGCTGGCTGGCGTCAGAAGCACGCGAAGAACAAGGTCTTGCGCTTCGAGCCGGCCACAGCCAGCGGAAGCATCTGCTGGAACCCCTTGGACGAAATCCGGCTGGGTACAGAAAACGAAGTCGGCGACGTGCAGAACCTTGCAACGCTGATCGTTGACCCGGACGGCAAGGGCCTTGAAAGCCACTGGCAGAAGACCAGTCAGGCGCTGCTTGTGGGCGTGATCCTGCACGCGCTCTACAAGGCCAAGGCCGAGGGCACCACGGCCAGCCTACCCAGCGTCGATGCCATGTTGGCCGACCCGAACCGCGACATTGGCGAGCTGTGGATGGAAATGACCACCTACGGCCACGCTGACGGCCAAAATCATCCCGTCATCGGGTCATCGGCCCGCGACATGATGGACAGGCCAGACGAGGAAGCTGGATCGGTGCTGTCCACCGCCAAGTCGTACTTGGCCCTCTACCGCGATCCCATCGTGGCGCGCAACGTCAGCAAGTCGGAATTCAAGATCAAAGACTTGATGCACGACGACAACGCGGTAAGCCTCTACATCGTCACCCAGCCGAACGACAAGGCCCGATTGCGGCCTCTCGTGCGCGTCATGGTCAACATGGTTGTGCGCCTGCTGGCTGACAAGATGGACTTCGAGAACGGCCGGCCGGTCGCGCATTACAAGCATCGGCTGTTGATGATGCTCGATGAGTTCCCCAGCCTCGGGAAACTCGAAATTATGCAGGAGTCGCTGGCCTTCGTGGCCGGCTACGGTATCAAGTGCTACTTGATATGCCAGGACATAAACCAGCTCAAGAGTCGAGAAACAGGCTACGGCCACGACGAAAGCATCACGTCGAACTGCCACGTTCAGAACGCCTACCCACCCAACCGCGTAGAGACGGCAGAACACCTTTCTAAGCTGACCGGCCAGACGACCGTAGCCAAGGAACAAATCACCACCAGCGGCCGCCGCACGAGCGCGTTGTTGGGGCAAGTCTCTCGCACCATCCAGGAGGTGCAACGCCCCTTGTTGACGCCAGATGAATGCCTGCGCATGCCGGGGCCGGTCAAGACCGACAGCGGCGACATTGCCGAGGCGGGCGACATGGTTGTGTATGTCGCCGGCTACCCCGCGATCTACGGCAAGCAACCGCTGTATTTCAAAGACCCAACCTTTCAAGCGCGTGCGTCCATTCCCGCGCCCAAGAACAGCGACAAGCTGCGCCAGGTTGCCGAGGTCAAGAAGGGGGAGGGCATCACGATATGAACCGCCTCTTCAAACGCATCACGGTCTATACCGCCATCGGCGGCGCTGGCCTGTTGCTGCTGGGTCTTGGCTGCTATGCAGCCGGTGCCCGCATCAACACCACCAGAAGCATCCCGCTGGGCCTGTACTGGACGAGCAGCGCGCCAGTGGAGAAGGGCGCTTACGTGCTTTTCTGCCCGCCACCGCTGGGCGTATTTGACGAGGCCAAGCAGCGCGGCTACATCGCCGCTGGATTCTGCCCCGGCAATTACAGCTACATGATGAAGCGCGTTTTAGCCGCTAAAAACGATGCTGTGTCCGTCGCCGATGACGGCGTGCGAGTGAATGGCAACCTGTTGCCGTTCAGCAAGCCATTCAAGGCCGACAAGGGCGGCCGCCCCATGCCGCGCTACCAGTCCAACAGCTACACGCTGGGCGACTACGAAGTGCTTCTCATGACCGATGTAAGCCCTATTTCGTTTGATGGCCGCTACTTCGGGCCAATCAATCGTTCGCAAATCAAGACCGTCATCACCCCGGTCGTTACCTGGTAGGAGACAAGAAAATGCGTTTATTCATTGCAGAAAAACCGAGCGTAGCAAAAGCCATTGCTGGCGAGCTGGGCGTGACCAGCAAGGGCGATGGCTTCATCCAATGCGGCGACGACACCATTACCTGGTGCTTCGGCCACATGCTTGAACAAGCTGACCCCGACGCCTACACGCCGGATGCCGTGCCCACCAGCCCGACGACTGGCAAGAAGCTCTGGCGTGTCGAAGAGCTGCCAATCATCCCCGAAACCTGGGTCATGAAGCCAAGGGCCGACGCGAAGCAGCAGCTTGCCGTGATCGGGAAATTGCTCAAGCAGGCCAGTGAAGTCGTCAATGCCGGCGACCCCGACCGCGAAGGTTAATTGCTGGTCGATGAAGTGCTGGAGCACTTCGGCAGCAACAAGCCAGTGAAACGGTTTTGGGTCAGTGCCCAAGATTCCGTTTCTGTGCAACGCGGCCTCGCCGCATTGAAGGACAACAGCCAGTATCACGGCTGGGGAGCAGCGGCGCAGGCACGCGGCCGCGCTGATTGGCTGATCGGCATGAACCTCAGCCGCGCCTACACCCTGCGCGCTGGCCGTGGCGGCTCGCGGGCGCTTCTCACCGTGGGCCGTGTACAAACACCGACCCTCGCAATCGTGGTGGCCCGTGACCGCGAAATCGAAGCCTTCAAGCCGATCCCGTACCACACCATCACCGCGCAGATTCAGCACGCTAACGGCAATTTCGTCGCACGCTGGGAAGCCAAGGAAGACCAGGCGGGCTTAGACAGCGAAGGCCGCCTTGTCGATACTGCCGTGGCAAACGCGCTCACCGAGGCGGTGACGGGCAAGCCTGGTCGAATCACCGAGTACAAGCAGGAACCGAAGAAGAAGCTGCACCCAAAAGCCTATTCGCTTTCGGACATTACCCTGGTTGCATCCAACAAGTTCGGCTACACCGCCGCCGAAGTGCTGGAAGCCTGCCAGTCGCTTTATGAAAGCAAGCTGACCAGCTACCCGCGTACCGACTGCAACTACTTGCCGGAGTCGCAGCACGCGGACGCTTCGCGCGTGCTGGCCGCCGTCAAGCACGTCAATCCAGCTCTAGCCGCGCTGGTAGACAAGGCCGACCCCACTATCAAGTCGAAGACCTGGGATGACTCCAAGATAACGGCGCATCACGGGATCATCCCGACGATGCACCAGGGCAGCGCGGCAGGGCTGAACGAGAAAGAACGCAGCATCTATGACTTGATCGTGCGCGCCTACTTGGCCCAGTTCTATCCGGTGTACGGGTGCATGAGCACCGCCGTTGCCGTGGACGTGAACGGCGAAATCTTCCGAGTCACCGGCCAGGTGACGACGCGCAACGGCTGGCGCGACGTGTACACCGTTGATGACGCCGAGGAAGCAGGCGAGGGCGGCAAGGAAGCGAGCGACAGCCAGACCCTGCCGCCGATGAAGCAAAACGATGACGTGGCCTGCACCAAGGCCACTCGGAACAACTCCAAGACGAAGCCGCCCGCACGCTTCACCGAAGGCACGCTAGGCCGTGCAATGGAGGAAATTCACAAGTTCGTGCCAGAGGCCGAACACAAGAAGATGCTCCGCGAGGGTGACGGGATCGGCACATCGGCAACGCGGGCTTCCATCATTTCCGAATTGAAGCGGCGCGAGTTCTTGGAAACCAAGGGCAAGCAAATCATCAGCACCACGCTGGGCCGCAGCCTGGTCGATGCCTTGCCCGAGGTTGTGAAAAGCCCTGTGCTGACGGCACTGTATGAACGCATGTTGAAGGGCATCGAGCAGGGTACGTCCGAGCTGGACGCCTTCATCACTAAGCAAGAGCAATTCATTCGTGAGCAAGTCACGAAGGCCAACACCGGATCGGTGTCGATTGCGGGCGGCAAGGAGGCGGTGAAAGTCTCCGAGCTGCACAAGTGCATGGCGTGCGGCAAAGGTCTATCGCGCCGGGCCAGTGCGAAGAAGAAGGGCATGTTCTGGTGGGGTTGCAGCAACTACCCGACATGCAATCAGACCTACCCCGACCTCAAGGGGAAGCCTGACTACAGCAAGGGCAAAGCCAGTTAATCAACCACGACCAGGAGCATGAACATGACCGCAGAAATCACCCGTGAAATCACCATCCAGGACTTGCCGGAAATCGCCCTGCAGGGCGTTCCGGCCATCGACGACACCGCAGCCGGCGCGGCCGCGCTGCGCGAGAAGCTGGCCGACGCGCTGACCCCCGGCTACCAGGCCGAGTTCGACCCCGAGGAAGCCGAACGAGCTGGCGCGTTCCGCGAAGACGCATTGAACGAGCTGGACGCCGCAGGAAGTACCGACGACCTGGCCGACGCCCTGGAAGAGCCGGCATTCCTGGACGACGACGGCCCCAGCGCGGAAATCCCGCCTTTCATCACCACGACCAACGCCCGCGAGCTGTACGACCTCCGGCCAGGTGAAACCGTGTCGGAGGCCATCGCCAGACGCAACGCCAAGGGGGGGGTTGATAAATGCCGCTGACCAAAGACGAAGCACAGGGGGTAGCGCGGCTGTTCATCCGCGACTACCCCGGCGCGCTTGAGCTGGCCTACAAGTTCCGCGAGAACACCACGGAGCTGTACGGCCCGCGTGCCGGGGAGGTGCCGCCAGGCATGAAAGGCGGCTACATCCCCAAGGAAACGGCCCACGCCGGCCGCACCTACCGGGGCCGCGTCGAAGTTCCGCTTGAGAACATGACCGACGCCCGCGACTTGCTGCTGACCTTGCGGCATGAGGTGCTGGGCCACTACGGGGCCAACACCTTTGCGCCAGGCGAGAAGCGGGCCTTGCTGGACGGCCTCATCGCCGCACGCGAGGAACCCAGTCTCAAGCCACTATGGGCCGACATTGACGACCGCTACGCCGGCAGCTCGCTCGACGTGCGCGCCGAAGAGGTCTATTCGCTGCATTGCGAAGGCGTTGCACCGAGTCACCACGTTGGCACAGACCAGGCGCAGCGAGGCCAGCAGGCATTCCAGGAGACATGCCTTGCACCCGTGCGGCTCATGCGAGCCGACGACCTGCAAAGCATCGCCCGCATGGTCGCACAGGGCCTGCGCGACCGCACCCGGACGCAGCAGAACTTCCCCACGACGAACGAGCTGTTCAGGAAGAAGGAAAACGATATGGAACCCAAGAAACCGTTTCATGAAACGGTCGCTGAAAAGCTGATCGAGCAGATGAAGCAAGGCACGGCACCGTGGCAAAAGCCGTGGAAGGCCGGCGACCCCGGCGCTGTCATGCCGATCAACCCGACAACCGGCAAACGGTACAAGGGCATCAATGCAATCCACTTGATGAGCCAGGGCCACACCGATCAACGCTGGATGACCTACAAGCAGGCATCGACTGTTGACGCCCAGGTGCGTAAGGGCGAGAAGGGCACGCCGATCCAATACTGGAAGTTCAGCGACGAACAGACCAAGCTCGACGCCAACGGCAAGCCCGTCCTGGACGCCAAGGGCGAGCCGATCAAGCAGACCGTCAAGCTGGAACGTCCTAGGGTGTTCTTCGCCACCGTGTTCAATGCCGAGCAGATCGACGGGCTTCCCGCATTGCAGCCGCGCCGGCAACAAGACTGGAACCCCGTGGAGCGAGCCGAGCAAATCTTGCAGGCGTCGGAAGCAGTCATCAAGCACGGCGAGCAAAACCGCGCCTTCTATCGGCCGGCGGCCGACAGCATCCACTTGCCCGACAAGGGCCAGTTCCCGGCCGCAGACAGCTACTACGCGACAGCCCTTCACGAGCTGGGCCACTGGACGGGCCACGAATCGCGGCTTGACCGCGACCTGGTGCATCCATTCGGAAGCGAGGGTTACGCCAAGGAAGAGCTGCGGGCCGAGATTGCCAGCATGATCCTTGGCGACGAGCTGGGCATCGGCCACGATCCCGGCCAGCACGTCGCCTACGTTGCGTCCTGGATCAAGGCGCTTGAGGAAGACCCGCTTGAAATTTTCCGCGCCGCGTCGGACGCCGAAAAAATTCAAGACTACGTGCTGTCGCTTGAGCAGAAGCAGGTTCAAGAGCAGTCCACGGAGCAGAGCCAGGCCGAGCAGGAAGGTCAAATACTGGCCGAGCTGCAAGAGCTGCATCAAGCCGCATACGAGGGCTATAGCCCGCTGGAATCTTGGGACAACCTCAAGGCAACCGCGCAAGCCAGCGGGTTGACGGCCACCATCGGCCGGGGCGGTGCCGGCGAGTACGACCCGCCGTATGTCGTCGCCTACGCCGACCAGGCCGGCCAGCAGACGCCCATCACCACCGAGCTTTTCAGCGATGGCAAGGCCGTTACCAGCGTCAGCGGCCAGCGCGTACCAGGCACCGGCCTGACTTCCGATCACGAATGGCAGAGCGCAGCATTGAACAACGCCGTGGCCCAGGTGCGCAGCCAGGCATTCACCCAGGGGGCAGACATGAAGCAACCCAGCATCGAGGACATTCCCGGCCGCCTGGTGGATCGGCTCGCCGACAGCGGCACCATGACCCGCGCAGATGCCGAACTTACCAGCGCCTTGCGCGACTTCAAGACGGGCAGCGATGCCACCCGCGAGGTGGACACGCAGGCCCTCAACGAGGCGGCGCAAAAAGCGATGGGCGCTACCCTGCCGAGCGACTTCACCGGCCAGGTGCAAATCTTGGGCGTGATCGAGCGCGACGGGCAAACCATGCGCGCCGATGAAGCCGGCGAACAGCCCGAGGCGTTCCAGGTGTATGCACGTCGCGGCGACGCGCAACCAGGCGAAGACGCTTTCGCCCTGGTTGCCTCGCACCCAACCGAGGCGGCCGCGCAGGAGCTGGCCGACCGGCTGGCCCTGATCGACGCCCACGCGCAAGTCAACGAGCACGACAAGGCCGCCAAGCTGGCCCGTGTCAACGAAGAGCGAGTTCGCCGCGATCCCAACAGCACCGACGAAGACATTTCAGCAGCCAAAGAAGTCCGCAAGGACGTTGAATTCACCGCCATGCAGAACGACGAAGACTTGCAACGGCGCATCGCCGAGTTCGACCGCGAGCAGCAGCAGGCGGCCGACGCGGTACGGCCTCAAGCCGAAGCGCCCGGCCTTGGCGTCAAGACCTTCATCGACGTGCCGTTCAAGCAGAAGGACGAGGCGAAAACGCTGGGTGCGAAGTGGGATCGACAAGAGCAATCTTGGTACGTGCCGGCCGGCGTCGATGCCGCGCCGTTCGCCAAGTGGGCCAAGGGAGCCGATACGGCGGCCGTGGAGCCTCCAAAACAGGCGCAGGCTGCCCAAGTACCAGCCGAGGCCCAAAAGCCCGCCAAAGAGCGCGTATACCTCGCCGTGCCCTATGGCGAGCACGTCGTGGCCAAGGCGGCCGGTGCCATGTGGGACAAAGCTGCGAAATCCTGGTTTGCCGGCCCCAAGGCCGACATGCCAAAGTTAGAGCGGTGGGCTGCTGACAAGGTGCCCGGCCAGCAAGGCCCGGCGATGACGCCAGAAGAAGAGTTTGCCGAGGCGCTGCGCTCGCTGGGTTGCGTGGTCGACGACGGCAAGCACCCAGTCATGGACGGCGCGAAGCACCGCATCGCCGTTGAGGGCGACAAGAAGGGCGAACAAGCCGGGTTCTATGTTGGGCACCTGGACGGCCACCCGGCCGGCTACATCAAGAACAACAAGACCGGCATCGACATGAAATGGAAGTCAAAGGGTTACGCCGTTGACCCGGAACAAAAGGCGCAGATGCAGGCCGAAGCCGCGGCGAAGTTGCAGTTCCGTGAAATCGAGCAAGCCAAGGTGCAGGAGCAGACCGCGCAGCGCGTCGGCCGACAAATGGCTGACCTGGTGCCGGTCACGCAGCCGACCGCTTACATGCAGGCCAAGGGCATCCAGCCGCAAGCCGGCGTGATGACGGACAGGGACGGCCAGAAAACCTACATCCCGGCGACCGACGCCAACGGCAAGCAATGGACGATGCAGTACATCCAGGAGGACGGCACCAAGCGTTTCGCCAAGGACAGCCGCAAGGAAGGCTGCTTTCATGCCGTGGGCGGCCTGGACGCGCTGGCCAAGGCCCCGGCCTTGGTCATCGGCGAAGGCTATGCGACGGCCGGCAGTCTGTCGCAGACGCTGGGCTTTGCCACCGTGGCCGCGTTCGACTCGGGCAACCTGGTGCAAGTTGCCAAGGCTTTGCACGAGAAGTTCCCGGACAAGCCGATCATCATTGCCGGCGACGACGACAAGCACCTGGAAGCTACGCAAGGCGTGAATCCCGGCCGGAGCAAGGCCGAGGAAGCGGCGAAGGCTGTAGGCGGCAAGGTTTTGCTGCCGATCTTCGCGCCTGGTGAGGCGACCTACCCGAAGGAGCTGCCACCTGTCACGCCCCAGGCTTACCGCGAGCACCTGAGCGCCACGAAGACCTTGGAGGACTCGCAGAACGAACCGGAGCGCGTGCAGCTCACCGAGCAGCAGACGGCCGAGCTGAAAGGCGCACAACTCAGCGCCGAGCAATTGGGGGCACTCAACGCGATGAAGCGACATACCGACTTCAACGACCTTGCGACCAAGAGCGAGCTGGGTCACGAAGGCATCCACCGCCAGGTCAATTCGATTGTTGATGCCGTGATCGAGAAGCACCAGGTGCGGATCGAGCAGCAGGAGAAGCACCAGGCGCAAGAGCGTGTTCAAGAACAACAACAGGAGCGGCCGCGCAGAGCTGCAAAGATCGGATAATCACTTTTGCCGCATCTAACATAGCGGTTGTTCTTCCTCCCTGACAACCCGCAGCAATTCGCCGCCTCGTCCTCCCCGAGGCGGCTTTTTTTCGTCACTGGTTGCGCCTTTGTGCCCGCCATTCCCACGGCGGCGTCGGGTTCTCATCCACCCACAAGCCGAGGCGACCTGACCGAGCGGCCGCTTCCACGTCGAGCAGTGACCGATCCACTAGGTATTGCCGGTACGCCCATGCCATGCCTTGCGCGACCATCATGCGATTCACGCTATGCCCGTCCACCAGGATCGTGCCGATCGTGCGGCCGTAGCGATCGAGGCCAGTAGTCTTCACCGTGACGAGCTGCTGGAATACGGCGGCCGCCAGCGCCTGCCGTGACCTGGTGCCGAATGCCTGCGCTTTCTCCGGCGCGTCAATCTCAGCCAGGCGCACGCGCACGGGCTTGCGGTCTACCAGCACATCCACCGTATCGCCGTCGAGAATCGACACCACGACGCCGGAGAAATCGGCATGCGCGATGCCCACCGCAAACCACAGTGCAACGGCCGCGAAAAATCGACGTGCTTTCATGCTTCGCGCTCCCCTGCCGGGCAGTGTCGGTACAACGTGGCCACCGACACGCCAACGGCGCTGGCCACCTCTTTCCGAGGCTGACCAGCGTTGAGCAATTTGCGCGCAGCATCGAGCTTGGTCGGTGTCATCGAGCGCTTGCTGCCGCCGACCTTGCTGGCACGTCTTGCGGCCGCCAGGCCGGCCATCGTGCGTTCAAGAATCAGCTCGCGTTCCATAACCGCGAGTGCGGCCATGACGTTGAAGAAGAACCGCCCAGCTGCGCCCTTGGTGTCAATCCCGTCTGTGAGCGACCGGAGATCCACCTTGCGGCCTTCGAGCGTTGCCGCGAGATCCACCAGGCCCTTCATCGAGCGCCCGAGCCGGTCTAATTTCCACACCACCAGGGAATCCCCCTCACGGCCGAAGCCGAGGGCTTCGGCCAGGCCGGCGCGATCCAGCTTGGTGCCGCTGGCCTTGTCAGTGAAGACTTTTTCGCAGCCGGCCGCCTTGAGTGCATCGAGCTGCATGGTCAAGTCCTGATCGGACGTTGACACACGCGCATAGCCAATCAACATTGCCGCACCTTTTATTCTCAAAACTCGAAAACATCACTGTAATTGAGAAGGAGCAATTGAGAAAGCGTTTTGCGAAAGAAAAAGCCCGCACGAGGCGGGCTTTTTCTGGACCTGGAAAGTCTTCGCACAAACGACCGTTTTTGCGAAGCGCACTTCGGTGCTACGCGGCCTGCCGGCGCTCCCGTTCCTTTGCTGCGCGCTCGACCGCTGCGGTCAGCGCTTCCAGACTGGGCGAGCTGACATTCAACCGCCGTGCTTCGTCTTGGGCGGCCGCTTGCGCGGCCTCGTCGCTACCCAGGAGCTTGACGAACTGGCCGCGCAAGCTGCGGCGTTGCGTCACCAAGGCGACCAATGCAGACGGTTGCCGGCGTTGCCGGCGACTCACCAGCACCAGGCCGAGAAGCAGGGATGCACTTCCAAGTGCTGCGATCAAATACCAGTTCAGCGAGTCCATACCGGCATCACCTCATCAGCACTTGCCCGCTGCCTTGAGCGGCGCATTGCAAGAACCACCAGCCGGCGCGGCGCTAGGTGCCGCCGCCTTGCTGGACTTTCCGACTTCGGTACAAACCGCATCGGACACTTGGCGGCCAAAATACGAAACCGTACCAGTGACATAGCAACCATATTGCTTGCCGGCGTTTGTTTTGACCGTGTAGCTCGACTTGAAGCCGTCATTCACGCGGTCAGAAATGGTGAATGAGCCTTTAGCCAGGCCAAGAGCCGTCGTAGTGTTTTGCTCGATGGCATCGCCGCTCACGGCCACCGAGGCGCAACCGGCAGCAAATGCCGCCAAGACGGTGACGGATACGAGCGCAGCACGGCGAATGAATGTTTGATTCATGGAGATTCCTTGTTAAGTGGTTGGTGGTTATCTGCAATATTCAGACGCGCAATACACGCGCTGATTCTTTTGCCTGGTTTGGAGGCGCATAACGCCATGCTTCGTTAGTTGGTCAAGGGAGATACAAAAACCATTTCGACTTCAACGCGCTGGTTTTCCTGCCTTCCTTCTGGCGTCGAATTGTCTGAAATGAAGTCAGCCGCCGACGCGAAATTGATGACCACTTTCAAGGGTGAAACACCGCGTGCGATCAAGTAAGAGCGAGCCGACAGGGCGCGGGACAGTGCTAGCGACTCATCCTTCGCGCTGGGCTTGTTCGTACTGGTGCGGCCCCTGATCGTCACCAACGCGGCACCGTTGGCGTCGGCCAGGCGAGTGGCCTGGTCAGCATCGGGCTTGAAGACGGCGCTGCTGTCTTTGAACGACACGATGACAGCGGCCGAAATCGGCATGCCGAACGAGCTGGGCGGGTCGGCCGCATCGACTGCAAACGTCGCCTGCGACAAAGAAAAGACGGCCAGGATGACCGCCAGAGGGAGGAATTTGCGCATGAAAAGCTCCAATCAAAAAAAGAGGTATCCGGCCTTGCTCATTGGGATGCGGATCAAGCACAACGCGAACAAGTGAATGGGGTAATAGGCATAGAAGACCCAGCGCACGCGAGGCATGCGCAGATCGACCAGGGAAGCCACCAGAACGACCGGCAAGGCCAGGAACGCCCACAGGTTGCTGTTGATGAACCAAAGCGCTGCAAGGGCCGTTAGCGCGAGCGCCAGGGGCATTGCGCCCGGTTGCTTGCAGTACCACCAGACAGCCAGGCCGAACGCCAGCGCCGGCCACCAGTATTCGACGTTTGCACCACCAACCAGGAACACGGCCGCCGCCGCGTAGCTGCCAGCCGTGCGGCGATCAAGCAAGTTGAGCGTGGCGGTCAAGGCCAGCAGCGCAAACATGATGTTCAGCGGGCGCAGAGCCGCATGAATGCCGCCAAGGATGACGAATGCCGGTATTGCCAGGGCACCAAACAGTGCGAGCCGCTTCATGGTGCGCAGGTACGAGCCACGTTCCAGGACACAAGGCCGCGCCAGGTTGTACGCCAAGACAAAGACAAACAACGGCATCGCAACACGCCCAGCGGCGAATGCTGCATCGTCGGTGCCATTGAACAAGAATTTGTTGACGTGATCGACCGTCATCAACACCAGGGCCAGCCACTTCAACGCCTCAAGCGAGCCATCAGAGACAGCCAGGCGCGGCCACGAAACTTTGTTCAGCATGCCGCTGGCTGACGCCCCCGAGCGCCGCGCCGGTCTTCCAGGCTTTCACTGATCGTAGCCGCGTGGAACTTGAGCACTACCGCCTTCACGCGCTCGCTCAAACGCGGATCGGCGAGCAATGCCGTGCAAAGCTGCGACTGCACGAACACGAGCTGCCGCTTCACTGTCTCGTTCTGCACAGCTACGCCGCGATTCAGACTTGACACGATGAAAAGTGCGTCACGCCGGAGGCAATAAACAGCCGCCCGTGCGAACGGATCAACGTCGGTAGGCTTACCAACTTTTTGCGGATTGATAGACTTCTCATCAGCCATGAACTCGACTCCTTGTAGTCGGGTGATTGGTCAGGCGGGAAAGGTGTTCTCAGCACCTTCACCCGCCGCTATGTTTTGGGTCACTTCTTGCCGCTGCGGATCGCGTAGGCCCGCAGGACGATGAACGCGACATAGAGTGCCGGTGCCACCAAAATGATCGCGCCCACTGTGCCGAGCCAGGCCGGCAACAGCCAAAGAACCAGGGCCACCAGGAACACCGGGCCGAGGCCCAAAAGAAGAAAATCCGTGTTGCTTTTGGCTTGGGACTCTGCCCAGCGGCAATAGGCTTGCATAAGCCCTTTAGCCGCTAAAGTTGGTGTCTGTTTCATGGTTGTCCGTTGATGATGAGTTTGCGCGGCACATACCCCGTGGTATTCCACGCGACGGTTTTTGCCGGCTGCTGCTGCGCCGGGGCCGCCACTGGCGTGACAACAACCGGGGCAGTCGGAGCCGAGGCCGGCAAGCCGGGCTTGGTCACGTCATACGTCACGAAACGAGCCGCCAACCAATCGGCCCACTTGACGGCTTTCACCATCAAGTCGGCGCGATAAGTGGTGTTGTAGATGTATGTCCGCGAGTGGTAATTCGCCGCTCGCGTCCACAAGTCGCCCGAGTCGTTCTTGATGTGCTGACGCAACCGCCAAGCCGCCAAATCGAACGGATAGCAACCCGCCGCCGCAACATCGTCAGCGGTGATGCCATACCGGCCCAGGGTACTCAAATACGCAGTGTTGAACTGCATCGGCCCCACGTCATGAGTACCGTTGGTATTGCGTACCCACTGGCCCGGCTTGCCCCCCTCCTTTTCGGCGACAGCTAGCACGATATTCGCAGGAATCTCGTACTTGGCCGCAGCAGAAATCGAGCACACAACGCGCTCTTGGAGCTGTGGGGGAAGATCAATAAATGGCATCACGTAACCCCTCTCTTAGCCGCCGCCCTGGTTTTGCTGCTGCTGTTGCTGCTGCTGTTGCTGCTGCTGTTGAAGAAGCCAGGCGTTGTATGCAACCAAGGCCGCGTCATACTGGTTTGCAGGCACCCAATAGCCACCATTCATAGGGTCGCCAACGTATTTCGGCGTGAGGCCGCCCAGGTTCGAGTAAGCGTTGCTGATGTACGCAGAACAGTAATCCGGCAACTGGTTGCTGATGTACGTGGTGCCACTGTCGTAATTACCGTTCCACATCAACATTTCTTGATTCAGCGAAGCGGCATCGCACCGGCCAGCACCGTTTGCGATGGCACTGACCAGTGACGACATTTGAGGCGTTTGATTGCCGGCCCGGCAGAGATTCAGGAAATTCACTCGGCCCCGGATGGTGTCCGAGAATTTGCGGTACGAAATGCTGAAAATACTTCGCGCAAAGACGGCGCACATTCGTTCGGCCGAGTCCCTGACGCGAGACAAAGAATTGCCTCGCAGGCGAGCCGGGTATCTCCCGTCAGCACGTCTTGCGCGCTGGCCGGAAGCGACATAGTTAGCGCCGCGCCGGCCACCACGGCTGACGCGATCAAGTTTTTACGTTGCATATTTATTGCCCCTTTGCAGTTACGAGGTTTTGGTGTCGCGGTCACGGAAGGCCGCCACTTCGGATTCGGCGTCAGCCGAGGTTTCAGTCCCAGCCGACAGGCTGTTGTTGTCGAACGTCGCAGATGCGCCGCCCGAATCTTTTCCGGCCGCTTCGGCGTCGGCACGCGCATTGATGGCCACTGCGATCTTGCCGCCCGTGGTTTCGCTGATGCGATCCATCGCGACATCCTTCATCGAGCTGGCCTTAGCCTTGGCAACGTCCCACGATCCTTGCGCCAGGTTGCCCGCCGTGCCGGCCGCCACCCGGCCGACCTTGGCCGCTGCCGCACCAGCAGCCGAGGCCGCCGCCGCCCGCGAACCGGCCGACTTCACTTCACCAGGTGCGCCGCCCGTGTCCCCTGCCCTCTTGGCGTCAGAACCGGCGCTTGCGCCACCCTGCGGGCCAGCTTCAGCCGTCGCCGACCCGGAGCCAGCACCCGAACCAGAGCTGCCGCCCGAGGGCGAGCCGGCCGCCTCGCTACCGCCGTCTGTGGAGCTGGACGAACCACCACCCGACGAGCTGCCGCCCATCGGGGCGCTGCCGCCGCCAGAATCGCCCATCGCCGATGCGAGGGAGCTGCCGCCGCCCGAATCACCACCGCCACCACCGACGCCGCCCGCAGCGGCCATCAGGTCGCCAGTGCCGGAGCTGCCACCACCACCGCTTTCGGAGGCGTTGGCTTTCGAGAAGGCCGCCATGAGGGCCTGTGCGCCGCCTGCCATGCTGGTTGCACCAGCCGCCAGGGCCGCGCCCGCCGTAGCCACCGCCGCGCCGCCAACGGCCGCAGCACCGATTGCAGCGCCGGCACCAAAGTCGTTCCCCAGTGCGTGAATGTGACCATCAGACAGCCCGTCAATCAGGGGTGGCACCTTGTTGACGAGCGCAAGCAGCACGACCGCCACAATCAACATCACGCCGAGTTCTTTCAAGCTGATACCGGCGCTCATGGCGGTGTAATACTGGTCAACGAAAGACTTGCCGATACCAACCAGCAGAACCATCGTCATCAGTTGGAGCGCGACGCCGAGGACGCTTTTGAAATAGCCAATCGCCATTTCAGAAGTCCACTTCGCACCGCCAAAGCCCAGAATGAAAATGCCGGCGTAGGCCAGAATCCAGCCGCTGACCAAAAGAATCAGCATATTCACGGCGACCAATGCCAAGACGACAAGCACGACTGCACTAATCAAGATGCCGCAGGCACTATCAACCGGCGACCATACCGATGATTGATCGAGCGCTTTAAAGAAAATGTCGAAGCCAATATCAACAATGCCGGATGGCGTAAGCGTTGTTGGGTTTCCGCTGGCGTTTGCAGCGATGGTGCGCAGGCTATCCATGATGCCCGTCGCCATCACTGGGCCATTGGATAGCAGCCACCAGAAGAAGCCAGTGGTGACTGTGAACCGGATAAATTCGGCGAAGAACTCGGCAATGTCGGCCTTACGCAGGGCCATCATTCCGAACGTCCACACCATGCTGATGGTGGCGAGCACCCAAAACAACCAGGTGGCGCGAGCAGAAATTGCAGAACCCCAGGTACTTGCGGCCGCCTGGTATCGGGTCAAAACAGTATCCAGAACCCCAGCGTTGTCGATGGCAGCATGGGCACTGATGGAAAAGAGCGCCAGCCACAGGAACAACGGGATAGCGGCGCTTTTGAACATGGCTGGCGGTTTCTTCATGTCGAACCTCAATAGTCTTTCTTCGGACTGGGCTTGAATACAGGGCCGGAGCGCGGGCACTTCTTGAGAAGTTCGGCCCGCTGCGCCGGGTCAGTCACCTTGTCCAAATCGGCGCAAGTTGGGCTTGCCACCGCTGGCTGTTCCTTGCCGCAACCGGCAAGGCCGGCCGCAAGAGCTGCGGCCAGAGATAACGCGATAAGTCGTTGTGTACGCATCCCCTGCCCTCCTAGTAGCTTTGCACCGTGCTGGCGCGATAGGTGCCCGTGCGGAGCTGCGTAGCCGCTGCGGCTTCCTGAGCTTCCTTGTCGGCCAGCGCTTGGTCGCGCGTTGCGATCACGTTTTGCTGCGCGATCAACAGGCCGCGAATTTGCAGGAGCTGGTTACTTGCGTTGCTGGCGAGCTGGTTCGCATAACCAATCGCCTGCATCTGCCCTGACGCGCCTTGAGCGGCAGATTGCAACTGCTGCAACGTGGCGGCGTCATTCACCATGTTGGTTTGCTGTTGATCCAGCCCTTTAAACAGGGCATCCGTGGCTTTCTTCTGCGACTGGCTGCCCAGCGTGCGAGAATCAGCCATTGCGGCCCGTTGGGCGGGCGTGCAGCCGGCCGACGAATAGCAAGGCGAGTTCATGTAGGTAGACATGTCGCCAAATTTGCCGAGATAGGCATCGATGCTGCCGAGCTGGGTCTTGTAGTAATTCAGCGAGTTGACGGCCGAATTGAGCTGCGTCATCGTCGCTTGCGCCTGATCCCAAATATTCCTCAGCGGCGCGGTCGTGTTTTGCAGCATGTTTTGGTATTGCTGCAACTGCGTTTGGTACTGCTGGATTTGCTGCGCCACCGCCTCCACGTTTTCAAGCGCGCTGATGATGTTCTGCGTCAGATTCCCGGTGTCAATAACTGGGAGGCCCGCATACGCTTGAGGTATGACGCCAGGGAGGCCGGTAAGGGCCAGCGCGAGCGCGACTTTAGCGGCTAAAGTTTTCTTGGCGAAGTTCTTCATACTCATTACTCCTTCTGGTTAATAGTCAAACGACTGGTAGGGCTTGGAAAACGTCATGTCCTTTGTCACGACGATGTTGAAACGGTAGCCGGGACGAATTTCAAGCGTCGGGGCGATGTTCAAATTCTTGGCGATCATCTGAGCCGTAACACTGCCAAGTTGTTGCCCCAGTGCTTGGCTCATTGCGCTGCCGGCAGTAATTTGGGAATTCGCGCTTTGCTGCGGCTGGCTCAAACTCACCCCGGCAATCACGCCTGACATCAAGAACGCAGACCCGAAAATGCGGATGTAGTGGTTATTCACTTGGTCATTGAATCCCGCATACCCTGCGCTATCCGCGCCAGGCATCGAGCCAATATCCATCGCTTTGCCATCAGGGAAAATGATGCGTTGCCATGCAACCAAAACGCGGGATTGCCCATATACGACGCTGCTAGAATAAGCGCCAACCAAGCGAGAGCCTTGCGGAATCAACAGATATTTGCCGGTTGCCGTGTCATACACGTTTTGCGCAACTTGGCCCATGATCTGGCCGGGCAATTCGGAGTTGATCCCTGAAATCAGCGTGCCAGGAACGACGAACCCGGCGCGCAGTTCATAAGGCGAACGAGGTGCTTCCGCCGTGGAGTCCAATTTCCAGCGGTCGCCTTGCTCGTTGTTGCCGAACTGAGCAATGCTGTTGTTGGCTGCGGCTGTTTGGAGCAGTTGCGGTGCCGAGTCAGAACCCGATCCACCACCAGCCAGGCCAGAGCTTTGCACCATCGCCAGACGCGCCTTGTAGGCCGCTGTGGGGTCATTGCTGGCGTTGGCCGCAATCTGCTGCCGAACGGCCGCCAGTTTCGCAACCGTGTCTTCCATCGACCCAGCCGGTGCGGCGCTGTTGCCGGAGCTGCGGGGCGCAGTGGCATTAACGATGGTTTTGGCTTTCACCGCTTCATCGAACTGCTGCATCTTCATGATGCGGATGCGGTTGCGTTCGTCGTCGCTTGGCCCGCTCGATCCCGGCGCGTTCAGACGCTGATTGCCGGCCGAATTCGGCGGCGTCGGCGGTGTGTCCAGGTTGCCCGGCCTTGCGATGGCGACGGCACCAGATGCCGGCGTGCCCGGAGGGGTTAGGTCGCCCGGAACTGCGAGCGGTGCGGCCGCCTTCGGCTGGATGATGCCGTCCGGCCGGTCGCCCGCGATTTCCTTGGCGAACATGCTGGTGCTGCCGGCCTTCTCGGCCTTGGCCTCCGGGGCCTGGTGCTGCTTCGCGGCTCGATCCGAAGCAACCAACACCATCACCAGCAGGAACACGCCCATCAACGCGCCCACGATGTACATGGGCATGTTGTTGACGCGACGGATGCCGGCCTTCTTTGTCACTTCGCCAGGCGAAGCGTCGGGCGACATTTGATCTTCTTTGGTATCGCTCATAGTTGATTACTCCTTTCGTACCCAGTAGCCAGCGGGATAGATCACGCCGTCTTGCGCTACCTGGTAGACGCGATCAAGTGATTGCTGGCGATTGATAACCAACGTAACCCGGTAAAGATCGGAGCCTTTGACTTGATCCACGATGTACGACAGCGACAAGCCAGGCGTGGCCGCCGCTGCCGGTTCCGACGCCGAGCTGGCGGCGCTGGCCGTCTTGGGTTCAGGTTTGAACTCCATGACGGCATAGCCCTTGGAGCGCATGGACTCGACCAGGTAGGTGCCGAAGAAGTCGGGGGTGACGTGTTGAAGGTCAAAGCGTGTACTGGCCGGTGGGCACAGGGCCGCGAGCTTTTTCACAACGTCATCGACCACTTTCTTGTCGTTCGCTTGGGCGCTGTTCTGGATGAAATTGCCATACTGCGCGGGCGCTGTTGCGCAGCCGGCCAGGCCGACCAGGAGCAACGCCAGGAAGAAGAATTTGCGCATGCTTATTTCCCCTTGACGATGGTTACTTTGTCTTGGCTGCCACCGACGCCGGCAATCAAGATGGCCTTGTCAAAAATCGTGTCCACGATGTAGCGATCACCCTGGATGCGGTAATTGACCATCACGGTTTCATCGTCCGTGAACACGCCACCATCCTTGCGAACGACAAGCAGCGTGGGCGCTTCGGTTTGCGACATGGCTGTGGGCATTTGCAGGATGGTCTTGGTGCCATCGTTGTAGACACGAATCGGCTTCCAGGCCGCGCTACCCGTGACCTCGTAATTGAAGTTCAGGTCGCCCAGGTACTCGCCAGCCTTCGGAATCGTGCGTTCCTGCTTTTCCTTCACTTCGCGGGTTCTGATCGCGTCCCACTTGGCAACCGCGTCTTCCGTGTAGGTGAAGCCCACGCGAGGCATGAAGTCAGTGCGGTGCGAGCGCAAGCGGATGTGGTACGTGCGGCGGTTCGTCGTGACCACGAGTGAGGTATCCAGGCCCACGTCCAGCGGCTTGATGATGAGGTGTTGAACTTCGTCGGCACCGACGCCGCTAATCGACGGCTCGACCGTGAAGCGCGGATCACCCACATTCAGGTTGTTCACCTGTTCGCCAGGCTGCAACTCGATATCGCAGATTTGCAGCACAGCGCACACCACGTTGATTGCCTGCGCGCCGTACACGAAGCGAACAGACCCTTCCGGGCCAGATACTGGCTTCATGCCGGTGGCACTGGTCGCTTGCCACTTTTGAGCGATGGCAACAGCAGCTTTCTCCTGTGGCGTCAAAACCGGGTTTTGCTTGGAGAAGTACGCGTCGGCCGGGTTGTCACCAGCAGCCAAAGCGAGAAGGGGCGAAGCGCCCAGGATCATTGCGAAAACATACTTTTTCATGGTTAGTGCTCCTTAAACTTGTTTCGACCAGGAGAAATCACGGACATAGATGCCAAGCGGGTTATTCCGAATTTGGTCTTCCGTGGTTTGCGTTGTTGTTTGAACGGTGTAGACCGTGACCAGCGCACGCATCTTGTAGGGCTGGCCCTTCACGCCGCCTTGCCTGTCGCGCACGGTTTCAACCCAGTCCACTTGCCAGGTATCAGGCGTTTCCGGCAACACCGAGGTGATTTCGATGCTGACGGTTTCCTTTTCGGCGCGCTTGAACGGGCTGCTGTCTTCGCTGCCGTTCAACCAGTCGTTGGCCTTGGCCGTGGACGCATCCTTGGACGACAACATCGAGTAGACGTGATAGACGGCCTTGCGCTGCAAAGCCACGTCAGGCGTCACCATGCGAATGTCACTGATGAAGGAGGCCACGCTTGCATGCACCACACGCGGATCGGCGTCGGCCGCTCGTTGGGCCGGGGCAACGGCGATGGTTTCGCTGTGCTTGTCCACCTCGACCACATACGGCACGAACTTCGATTGACTGCCGATGTAGATCACGCCGCCGACACCGGCCAGCGCGATCATCAAAGCCAAGATGCCGAGCACTTGCCACATTTGGCGGTTCGCCACGTTGGCGGCCGCTTGATCGTTCCAGGTGCGGCGTGCGGCCAGGTAGGGATTCTCGTTCTCCCCTTGGCGTCTACCACCGTCCAGCGACTTGCTGTTGCGGCGCTGGTCGCTGTTGCGAGGCTTCTTGAGGATCAAGCCCTTGATCGTTTCTGCAAAGCTCATGCTGTCACTCCATAGTCGTTAAATTTCAATCCCCTGCTTGCCAGCCATTCATGCGTCCAGTCATCGCCAAACTTCGCTTCAAGGCGTTGAATCGTTGCGATGGATTCCTTGTCGGTTGCACCGACGAAGGCGAGCGCGAGCGGGCCAAGGGCCAAGTCATAAAGGCGGCGGCCAGCTTCCGAAACGCAGTAGTACTGCCGCTTCGGAATGGCTGTAGCGATGATTTCGATTTGCCGTGTGTTGAGGCCCATGCGGCGATACAAGGCGGCCGTGTCCTCGTCGCGTGCGTAGACGTTCGGCAAGAAAATCTTGGTGGCCGTGGATTCCACGATCACATCCAAGATGCCGCTGTTGGCCGCGTCGGTCAGGCTCTGCGTAGCCAGCAGCACAAGGCAATTCTTCTTGGCAAATGCCTTGAGCCATTCCCTGATCTTGTCGCGGAAAACGGGGTGGCCCAGCATGATCCAGGCTTCGTCAAGGATGATGACGGCGGGCTGGCCGACAAGGCTGCGCTCGATGCGACGGAAGAGGTACAGCAGCACCGGCAGCGCGAATTTCTCGCCCAGGTTCATCAACTCTTCAATTTCAAAGGTCGTGAACTTGGAGAGCGACAGGCCGTCGCTTTCGGCATCGAGCAAGTGACCCATCATGCCGTCCACGGTGTACTGCTTGATGCCTTCACGGATGGGCTCATCCTGGATCGTCAGCACGAACTCGGAGAGGGTGCGCGCCCCGCTCTCGTGCATGCTCATGATGGCGTTGCCGATTTCGTTGCGCTGGCCAGGCGTGGTAATCACGCCGTTGAGGGCCAAGATGGTGTCGAGCCATTCCATTGCCCAAGCGCGGTCGCCCTTGGTGCCCAGGAACTGCAAGGGGCAAAACGCCAGCTTGCTATCGTCGGCCGCGACCGAGAAGTGATTGCCGCCAACGGCTTTCGTCGTCGGGTACATCGACATGCCCTTGTCGAAGGCATAGACCGACATGCCTTCATAGCGCAGGAACTGCAAGGCGATGATGCCCAGGTGCGTCGATTTGCCGGCCCGCGTCGGGCCGAACATCAACGAGTGCCCGAGGTCGCGGATATGGAGGTTGAAGCGGAACGGCGTGGCACCGTGCGTAACGCACTGCATCAGCGGCGGGGCCAGCGGCGGGTACATCGGGCACGGTGCGTAGTTGGTGCCCGTCCAGATGGTGCTTGTCGGCAGCAGGTCGGCCAGGTTCATCGTGTTGATGAGCGGCCGGCGCACGTTCTCGACGCCATGACCTGGCAGCGATCCCAGGAAAGCGTCCTGGGTGTTGATGGTTTCGATGCGGGCTGTGAAGCCAATGCGGTTGATGGCTTTTTCCACCGACCGCGCCGCCGTTTCTAGCTTGTCGCGGTCTTCGTCCATAAGAACGACGACGCTGGTGTAGTAGCCCTGCGCAATGAGGCCGCTATTCGTTTCAGCAATGGCCGATTCGGCGTCGGCCACCATCGACATAGCATCCTGGTCAATATTGCCGCTATTCGTGTTGAATACCTGGTCGAAGAAGCCACGAATCTTCTGCTTCCACTTCTTGCGGAACTTGTCCAGGTGCGCGACGGCTTCATGGTTGTCCATGAAGATGAAACGCGACGACCAACGGTACTCGCAAGGTTGCTCGCCGAGGGCCGTCAAGATGCCTGGTGTTGACTCCAAGGGGAAGCCTTCAATGGCGACGACCTGGATGAACTTGCGCCCGATCCTCGGCACTACGCCCGCCCACATTTCTTGCCCGCCAATCAGCATGTCAAGGTACATGGGATTGCTGGGGAGCTGCACGGGATGATTCAGGCCGGTGCAGCAGAATTGCAGCCAGCGCAGGAAGTCATCGTGCGTGACCGTGGAGCCGTCTTCATTGGTGACTTTTTGGCCGCGCAAGCGATCCAGTTTCACCGCCGATGACAGACGCGATTCAATGCTCAAGCACTCGCGCTTGAAGTGGTCAATCAAGCCTTGCGTGCGTGCCTTGTGGTTCAGGGCCACGGCGTCATCGTCAAACATCAACTCGACAAACTTCTTTTGCGCGAGCAGCGGCGGGAAGTAGGTGACGGTCAGTACGAAATAGCCCTCGTACATCGTGCCCAGGCTTTCAAACAACCGACGCCGCTCTTCATCGACCGCAGCCGATACCGGATCGGGGAAATGCGAGAGCGTGCGTTCAGAGTATTTCGGAGCTGGCCGGCGCACCGCATCAACATGCACCATCCAGCCATTGCCAAGGCCAGAGAGAGCTTGATTGATGCGGAACGACACCATTTCCCGCTGTTCATCGGTGCTACTTGCGTTGTCGTCGCCCTGGTACAGCCAGGCGGCCATGAAGGTACCGTTCTTACCCACAATCACGCCGTCATCGACAACGGCTGCGTAGTTGAGTAGATCGGCGAACCCGGCAGCGGTGGAGCGGTGCTTGCGCAGCTCGATTTCGTCGTTCACGGCACGAATGCGTGAATACAAAATGAGCAGCATCACCACACCCAAGGCCGCAATAGTTATTGCGATGGTTTGGATCATTTGTATTGCTTCCCTTGGCTATTTGGATTCACGCGGAAGGGCGTGCTTCGAGGCGCGTAGTAGCGCTTGTATTTGCGGCTACGCAGGTAGACGAAGCGCAGCATGGGATCGGACTTCGCCATGAGCCGACACGCGAAGAGCGCACCGAACCACAGCAGAAGACCGATTACCGTTGCCCTCAGTTCTTGGGCGCTGAAAATCAGCGCGAATGCCAGCAGGCCAGAGAACATCACCAGTTCACGATCTCCACCCATGAACAGGTTGTGTCGATTACCGGCCCGCCGAATGGGGATCGTGCGCAGGGACATTTACGCCACCATCCGACCAGTAACCAGGGAGGTAGCAGCTTGGGCCTGCTGGATCACTGCATTGCCCAGGGATGCGATTTCAGCGCCGCGACCGAAGAAGGTGCTCATGACGTTCTGTGCGCCGACCAGCAGGGCCATGACCAGCACCAAGAAAATCAAGGTGCGGAAGAAGCCGTTGAGGTCGCCGCCGAAGATCAAGACGCCGCCCGCAACCACGATGCCGATGATCGACAGCGCGAACGCCACCGGCCCGGTCACGGAGTTTTGCAAGTTGGTCAGCCATGACTCATAGGGCAGCGAGCCGCCCGTTCCGGTCGATGCAAAGGCGTGTTGCGGGGCCAAGAAGATGAACGCCAGGAAAAGGAACAGGCCGAGCTGAAAAAGGGTGTTGCGGTTCAGTGCAACGGGTTGACGGGACAGGGTGAATTGCATTTGATCTACTCCTAAAAGAGATTGGTTTTGTTGAACTGCGAAGTGCTTGGTTAAGGTGGAAAGTGGTGTTCTCTGTCGGTTACGCGAGCCTCCCGGAAGTCATCAAGGCGGCAGCCTGGTGAAGCACAGCATCGCCAACCGACGTGATTTCAGCGCCGCGACCGAAGAAGGTGCTCATGACGTTCTGTGCGCCGACCAGCAGGGCCATGACCAGCACCAAGAAAATCAAGGTGCGGAAGAAGCCGTTGAGGTCGCCGCCGAAGATCAAGACG